>CAJWOB010000347.1 GCA_913043885.1 uncultured Spirochaetaceae bacterium
CTCAGCTCGCACTCGTCCGGGCGCACGCTGCGCTCGTGCAGCACGGAGCCATCCACCCCGACCGTCTGCGCGACGCTGGCGTCCGCGCCGGGCGCGAGGAGGACCTTGAGCGCGCCGCCGTCGACGCTGCCGCCGCCGACGCTCGCTGCACTCATTCCAGTATCTCCTTGGCCTCCAGAATGGCCTTCACCAGCGCGTCAATATCCCGCTCGTCGTTGTAGAGCGCAAATGAGGCGCGCGCCGTCGCGGGCACGCCAAACCGCTCCATCAGTGGCTGGGTGCAGTGATGGCCGGTGCGCAGCGCCACGCCGTTGCGGTCCGCGATACTACCAACATCGTGCGCATGAATGTTGCCTGCCAGGAACGACACGATGGCCGATTTCTCGGCCGCAGTGCCGATGATGCGGACCCCCGGAACGTCCGCCAGCGCAGCCACTGCCTTGGCAAGAAGCTGCCGCTCGTAGGCGGCGATATTGCGGACGCCCACGGACGCCACCCACTCCACCGCCGCGCCGAGCCCAATTACGCCGGCGATATGTGGCGTGCCGGCCTCCAGCCGTGCCGGGAGGTCGTTGTAGATGGTTCGCTCGAACGTTACCGAACGGATCATCTCCCCCCCGCCGCGATAGGGGGTCAGCGTCTCCAGCACCTCACGCCGCCCGTAGAGCACTCCCGTTCCGGTTGGCCCGTGCACCTTGTGGCCGGAGAACACGTAGAAGTCACAGCCAAGCTCCGCCACGTCGACAGGAAGGTGCGCCACCGCCTGCGCGCCGTCGATGAGCACCAGCGCGCCCGCGGCGTGCGCGGCAGCGACGATGCGCTCTACCGGCGTTACCGTACCGAGGGAGTTGGAGACGTGGACCATCGCCACGATTCGAGTACGCGAGCCCAGCAACCGCTCGAACGCCGACCACTCCAAGTCTCCGTCGTCGTCGACGGGCACCACCTTCAGGACCGCACCGGTGCGCTCCGCCACCAGCTGCCAAGGGACGATGTTGGAATGATGCTCGAGGTAGGAGATGAGGATCTCGTCACCCGGAAGCAGGTTGTCCATACCCCAGCTGTGCGCGACCAGGTTGATAGCGTCGGTGGTGCCGCCGGAGAAGACCACCTCCGCCGGCTCGCGCGCGCCAATGAATCGCTGTACGGCACCGCGGGCGTGCTCGATGTCCGCGGTAGCTGCCTCACTCAGCAGGTGCACGCCACGATGCACGTTGGCGGTCTCGTCGCGGTAGTGGCGGGCAACGCGGTCGATCACCAGCTGGGGCTTGAGAGTGGTGGCGGCGTTGTCGAGGTAGCTGAGTCGCTGGCCGTGAAGGCGACGCTGCAGTTGCGGGAACTGCGCCTGGATGGCTGCGACATCGATCGGCTGTACCGCCCCTCCGTCGCCGGCCACGGCATGCTCGCTGGCGCGACGGTCGACCGCTGTCGCTCTCGGTTCGCTCATCCGTCCACCCTCGTCTCTGCCGCAGCCAGCCTTTCGCTCAGCTCTGCGGCGATGAGCGCGCCCGCTGCGGCACGCAGCTCGGGGTCAGCGAGGCCGGCGACCGGCTCCGCGCAGAACCCGTTCGCCAACATCACCCGCGCGGTGCCAGGCGGAATGCCCCGCGCACGCAGGTAGAACAGCTGGTCGTCGTCTAGCTGACCGACGGTGGCGCCGTGGGAGCAGCGCACGTCGTCGGCCGCAATCTCCAGCTGCGGCTTGCTCACCGCGCTCCCGCTGCCGAGCAGCAAGTTGCTATTGAGCTGAAATGCGTCGGTCTGCTGGGCCGCTTCCCGCACGACGATGCGACCGGCGAACACCGCATTGGAGGCTCCGGTCAGCACGCGCTTGTACAGCTGGCGGCTCTGTGACTCTGGCGCTGCATGCTCGAGCACGGTCTGTGCGTCCATTAGCTGGGCGTCGCCTGCCACGCTCACCCCCGATAGGTGGCAGCTCGCCCCGCTCCCGCCGATCAGAGCGGTCAGCGAGCCGCGGGCCAGGGCAGCCCCCAGGTCGATGGACACCACATCCACCCTACTGTCGGCAGCTTGCTCGATGGTGGCGGCACTGACGTGGAACGCGCTCTGCGCTTCCGCCTGCAGGCGCACCAGCTCCAGCTGCGCCCCCTCCCCCACCACCACTTTGGTGTGAGGGAGACACAGGGAGGGCTCGCCCCCCGGTGTGCCGCCCCGCCCGGCGGCGCTCTCGAAGCTCTCCACGATGGTGGCGCGTGCGCCCGCTTCCAGGACGATGCGGGTGCGGGGCGCCGCTACCACGCCGTCGCTGATCAGGTGGGCAATGTGGTAGCGCACTGGCGCGGACGCGCTGTCGCCGGGCACGACGATCTGCCGCGGCGTGTCGGCGAAGACGATGCGCAGGTTGTCGAAGGCGTCGGCAGCGGGGCCTGGGCCAGCGCGCCAGCTTCCCGCCGTGGCCGGCCCGTGGTCGGCGGCCTCAGTGCCGTCGCCAGCCCGGCCGTCGACCGCGAGGAGCACCCTGGCCGCGCCCGACTCTCCGCGCTGCCATGGTAGCCAATGGGGCTGCTGGTCCTGTGTCTGCTCGGTCGGCAGGCGATACGGCACCCGCAGCAGGTCGCGCAGCGGCGTGTGGGCCCAGCTCTCGTTGTGGCGCAGGGGAAAGCCGGTCTGTCGCAGCCGCTCGAGCGCGGCGGCGCGCATCTCGTCACGCGCGAGGGCAAAGGAGCGGTGCTCGTAGAGACTGTGGAAATGCTCTACGGGAGCTGTCTCCGTGGTCGCGGCCGCCGTCATCGGTCGCTGCCCGCCGACGCTTGGATGAGCCAGTCGTAGCCCCGCGCTTCCACCTCGCGCGCCAGCTCCTTGTCGCCGCTGCGCACGATGCGACCGTCCAACAGCACGTGGACGTGGTCGGGTTCGATGTGATCGAGCAGGCGCTGATAGTGGGTGATGAGCACGAACGCGTTGGCCTCGTGGCGTATCGCTCCGATGCCGGCCGCGACCGCGCGCAGCGAATCGACGTCCAGCCCGGAGTCCGTCTCGTCCAGGATCGCCAGCCGGGGCGACAGAAGAGCCAGCTGCAGTATCTCGTTGCGCTTCTTTTCGCCCCCTGAGAAGTCGACGTTGACGTCACGATTGATGAAGCCCTCGTCGATACCGATCTGCTGAGCCTTCTGCTTCAATAGGTCCTCGAAGTCGATGGGGTCCAGCTCCGGCAGTCCCTGGTGGAGGGCGATCTGGTTGTAGGCGGCGCGTAGGAACACGGCGTTGCTGACGCCGGGGATCTCCACCGGGTACTGGAAGCTAATGAACACCCCCTCCTTGGCCCGCTCGTCGGCCGACATCTCCAGCAGGTTGCGCTGCCGCAGGTTCACCTCGTAGCTGACGCTGCCGGACGTGACCTCGTAGTCGGCGTGTCCTCCGATGACCCGCGCCAGCGTGCTCTTGCCAGATCCGTTGGGGCCCATGATGGCGTGCACCTCGCCGGCGGAGACCTCGAGGTCGGCGCC
>CAJWOB010000348.1 GCA_913043885.1 uncultured Spirochaetaceae bacterium
GCGGGGGGATGGTGGGGCACCGCCGGACGCCGCGGCAGGGTCCATCAGTGGAACCAGCGAGGTGCCATCCAGTCCCTGGGGAATCGGCACATCCACCAGGTCACAGATGGTCGGGAACAGGTCGACCAGCGACACGTTCTCGGTGACGGTCGAACGAAGTGAAGTGCTCCCGCTCGGCCCCGAGATGCTAAACGGCACCCGCGCCGAGCCCTCGAAATACTGCTGCTTCTCCCACAGGCCCTTCTGGCCCAGCATCTCGCCGTGGTCGCTGAGGAAGACGACGATGAACTCGTCGCGGACGCCCAGCTCCTCCAGCTTGTCGAGCACCCGCGCATATTGACGGTCCACGGTCTCCACCATCCCGTAGTAGGCGGCGGTGGCACGCCTCGCCTCACGTAGCTCCACGTCACTGCCGACCTGAATCTTGAAGAAGTCGGCGCAGTCGAACTTGTCGGGCAGCGGCTCCACGTACGGTTCCACTCGCCTCAGGTAGTAGGTGAACAGCTCCTTGGAGCACTGATAGGGATAGTGGGGGCTGTTGAGGCTCAGCGCCATCAGCAGCGGCGCGGTGCCGGGGCGGTCGTACTGCGGGCCGGCGAAGTACTCATCCAGGAACAGCAGCGTGCCGTCGGTGGTGTACTGGTCCTGCGCCAGGTGCAGCCCCTTGCCGGCACGGGCGTTGCGTATCTCCTTGGCGGTCGACCACTTGCCGGTGCCCGGCTCTCGCTCGGTCCGCCGCGCAACGCGGCCGGCCTCCACTTCGTGTGCAAGATGCGCGAGTGGGCTGTCGTCGATGCCGGCGGCGATGTCGCGGCCAATACGCTCCTTCCAACCGTGCATCTGATTGTGGCCCAGGAAGTGCATCTTGCCGGCACAGCACGAGTAGTAGCCGTAGTGTCCCAGGTGCGCGGAGAGCGTGAGGACGTCGCTAGGCAGGGGGGGGTATCGAATCCGGTGCAGCCGTTGTGGCGGGGATACAGACCGGTCAGGAAGCTCTGCCGTGCGGGAACGCAGATTGGGGAAGGGGTGTAGGCGGAGCGGAAGTAGGTGCCGCTCTGGATACAGCCGTCCAGCGTCGGGGTGCGCACCACCTCGTTGCCCTCGACGCCGAGAACGTCCGGCCGGTGCTCGTCGTCGATGAGGAGCAGTATGTGCGGTTTGTCCATGACGGCAGCGCCCTGCGGCCAGATTGTAGACCGTTCACCGCCGTAGCTGCCGCTGGTATAGTCGCCGCTATGTCTACCACGGTGGAGAAGACGGACCGGAAGCAAGAAGCGTACCGCCTGCTGGGGACCAGCCCAGTGCGACACGACGGTGTGGACAAGGTCACCGGCCGCGCCAACTACGGCGCCGACCTACACCTGGCGGGCATGCTCCACGGCGCGGTGCTGCGCAGCCCGCACCCCCACGCCCGCATCACGTCAATCGATACTAGCGCGGCGCTGAAGCTCGAGGGCGTGCTCGGCGTGGTAACCGGCGATGACTTCCCATCCGAGTGGCCGTCGAGCGTCGAGCACAACGCACCGAACGTCATCGCCCGCGGGGAGGTGCGCTACGACGGGCATGCCATTGCCGCGGTAGCGGCCACGTCGCTGGCCGTGGCCGAGCAAGCGGTCCAGCTCATCAAAGTCGACTACGAGGTGCTGCCCCACGTTACCGACATCGTGGCGGCAGCTCGTGGCGAGGTCATCATCGACCCCGACATCCGCACCGACGGCGATGCCGACGCCAAGCCGTCCAACATATGCGATACCGACACCATGAAGCTGGGCGACCTCGACAAGGGCTTCGCCGCCGCCGACAGCGTCATCGAGCACGAGTTCGACGCCGGCACCATCCATCAGGGCTACATCGAGCCGCACGCGTGCGTGGCCCGTCACAACGAGGACGGCCACACTTATCTGTGGGTGTCGAGCCAGGGACACTTCGCCATTCGCGAAGCTACGGCGGATATCCTCGGCATCGGCTCCTCCGACATCACCGTAACGCCGGCCGAAATCGGTGGCGGCTTTGGCGGCAAGACCATCCCCTACCTCGAGCCGCTGGCGATCAGGCTGGCCGAGAAGACCGGCCGGCCGGTGAAGATGGTGATGACCCGGGACGAGGTGTTCCGCGCCACCGGACCGGCACCCGGCAGCCACATTCGCCTGAAGATGGGGGCGACCAAGGATGGCCGCATTACCGCCGTCGATGCCGAGATGTGGTACGAAACCGGCGCCTACCCCGGCGGCCTGATGCCGCTGGGCACCATGTGTCTGACCGCCTGCTACGACATCGATAACTACCTAATCCGCGGCTACAACGTGCTCACCAACAAGCCGAAGATGCACGCCTACCGCGCACCGCTGTCGCCGAATGCCGCGCACGCCATGGAGACCATGATCGACCAGCTTGCCAAGGAGTTCGGCATCGACCCGCTGGAGATGCGCCTGAAGAACGCGGCCAAGAAGGGCACCAAGGCGGCCTACGGCCCCACCTACGCCGAAATCGGCATGATCGAGTCTGTGGAAGCCGCGCGCGACCACGCCCACTACACGGCGCCGCTCACCGATACCGGAAGCCCGCACGTGGTGCGTGGTCGGGGCGTTGCCTCCGGCTTCTGGATGAATATCGGCGGCAACGCCACCGCCAACACCAGCATTCTGCCCGACGGACGGGTGGCGCTGGTTACCGGCCGCCCGGACATCGGCGGCTCACGCGCCGCACAGGCGATGGTGCTCGCCGAGGAGCTGGGCGTGCCGGCCGAGCAGGTGCATCCCAGCATCGGCGACTCCGACAGCGTCGGCCTCAACGGCACCTCGGAGGGGAGCAGCACCGCCTACTGCGCCACCATGGCCATCTACGAGGCCAGCCAGAAGCTGGTGGCCACCCTGCGCGAGCGGGCGGCGATGGTCTACGACGTCGAGACCGACCAGGTGGAGTGGCGCGACGGCGCCGCTCACTTGGCTGCCGGCGTCTCCTCACCCGACGACGCACCGGACCGGCCGCTCAGCCTGGCCGAGTTGGCCGACGCCGCCGATCAGACCGGTGGACCCATTACCGCCGCTGCTGCGGTCAACGCCAAGCACGCCGGGCAGACCTTCGGCACCCATATCTGCGACGTCGAGGTGGACGTCGACACCGGCAAGATCGACGTCACCCGCTACACGGTGGTTCAGGACGCCGGCCGCGCGCTCCACAAGGCCTACGTCGAGGGTCAGATGCAGGGAGGTGCGGTGCAGGGCATCGGCTGGGCACTCAACGAGGCCTACCACTACAACGACGACGGCATCCTGGAGAACGCTGGATTCCTCGACTACCGCATGCCGGTGGCGCTGGACCTGCCGATGATCGACACCGAGATCGTCGAGGTGCCCAACCCGAAGCACCCCTACGGCGTCCGCGGTGTTGGCGAGAACGGTATTGCCGCACCGCTAGCCGCTATCGCTAACGCCGTGTACCACGCCACCGGCACCCGGCTGC
>CAJWOB010000349.1 GCA_913043885.1 uncultured Spirochaetaceae bacterium
TTGTACAGCGCGTGGGCAGCGTAGTCCTGATCCGGGCCGTCGGCTGCCCTCAGGAAGAGGGACAACGCCGCCTCGTCATCGTCATCCGCAGCCACCAACGCCTCCGCGCGGGCGAACGCGGCGCGCTGTTCACCACCTCGATCACCCGCCGCCTCGGCGACTCGGCCGGCCTCGGCGTACGCGCCGGCTGCCGCCAGCGCTTGACCGCGGAGACCGGCGACCTGACCGCGCAGCATGGCCAGGTCAAACGCCGGAGGCGCCGCGCCCGCCGGTGCAGCCGGCAGGGCGGCATCCAGCTCGTCGATTAGCCGAGCGGCCTCGCTGGCGTTGCCCTCGTCGGCGGCACTGCTGGCGAGGCGGTACAGCGCCGCCGCTCGGTACTCGCCAGCTACAAACAGCGTGGCATAGCGGCGGAAGCGCGACAGCGCCGCCGGGCGGTCCCCAGCGAGGTAGCTGGCCTCGGCGAGCAGAAACAGAGCGCTAGCCGCCTGCGGCGAGTCCGCAAACTCATCGAGAATCCGCGCGAACCGCGCGGCGGCAGCCGACGCCATCCCCAACGACAACTCCAGGCTGCCGGCCCGCCGCAGCCAGCCTGGGAAACGGACCTCTGTGGCGCCCTGGGTCGCCTCGCCCCCGGTCGCCGCCAACCGGATCAGCTCGCGGTAGAGCTCCAACGCGGCGGCCGGCTCGCCGGCAATCTCGAACTGGGAGGCAAGCGCATCGGTGGCGTACGAGTACAGCTCTGATGCGGAAGCGGAGCTGCGGAAGGACGCCAGTTGCTCGATCGCGGCTGCGGTCCTGCCCTCGGCGGCCGCCACCATCCCCAGCCAGTAATCGACGTCGCCGAGGTACTCTGAGCGGGGATAGCGCGCGCGGTGGGCCTCCAGCTGCGCCCGCGCCAGGACGAGCTGGTCGTCGTAGTAGTAGCTGATGCCGAGGAGATGGTCGGCCCGCGGCGCCGGGGTGGCGGTCGGAGCCAGGGATAGATACTGACTCAGGTTGCGGACGGCGATGCGGAATTCCCCGGCCGCGAAAGCGCGCTCGCCGGTGGCTAACAGCGTGGCCGCACGGGAGGGAGCGCCTACCTGCGACCAGCCGCTGGGCGCGACGAACAACGCAAGGGCAGCAAACGCCGCGCGCCGCAGCCCGCGCGATGCGGCCCCACGACCGTTCGTGGCAATCACGGGGCCGCTCGGCCTATACGACCGGCCGGCCGCCGTTATCCGGCGACGAGCTCCGGCTTCTTGGTTCGCGACGGGGAGCTGCGCTTGCGCCGAAAGACCAGCTGGTCCTCCTTGCAGTCGCATACCACCGAGCTGCCGGGCAGGAAGTTGCCTTTGAGAATCTCCAACGACAGTGGGTCTTCGATGTCCTTCTGCAATACGCGACGCAGTGGGCGGGCACCGTACTTCGGGTCGTAGCCCTTCTCGAGCAGGTACTCCCGGGCGGCCTTGCGGATCTCGATGGAGATCTGCTGCTCCGACAGCCGCTCGCGCACTTCCTTCATCTCGAGATCGAGGATCTTCTCCATCTGCTCCATCGACAGCGAGTGGAACACCACCGTCTCGTCGACGCGATTGAGGAATTCGGGGCTGAACAGCCGCTTCATCTCCGCTAGCACCTGCGCCTTGATCTCCGTGAACGGCTTGCCATCTTCGGACTGGAAGCCGAGCGCGTTGTCGGTACCGATCTCCCGGGCGCCGGCGTTGGAGGTCATGATTACCACCGCGTTGCGGAAGGAGACGGTGTGGCCCAGCTGATCCTGTAGCTGCCCCTCCTCGAGCACCTGCAGCAGCAGATTGAACACGTCGGGGTGCGCCTTCTCGATCTCGTCCAGCAGGATAACGCTGTAGGGCCGGCGCCGAATGCGCTCGGTGAGCATGCCGCCCTCTTCGTAGCCGACGTATCCAGGCGGCGCACCGACTAGCCGGGAGACGTTGTGCTTCTCCATAAAGTCGGACATGTCGATGCGCACCAACGCGTCCTGATTGCCGAACAGGAACTCCGCCAGCGTCTTGGCAACTAACGTCTTTCCCACGCCGGTCGGGCCCAGGAAGATGAACGAGCCGAGCGGCCGCCGCGGCGAGGACAGCCCGGTACGGGAACGCCGGATCGCCGCTGCGATGACGTCGATCGCCTCGTCCTGACCGACCACGCCTTCATGCAGCTCGTCCTCGATGTGGAGCAGGCGGTCGGATTCGGTCTGTACGATGCGGGCCAGAGGAATGCCGGTCATATCGGAGATGACCTGCTGAATCTCCTCGACATCCACCAAGCGCTGCTCGGTCTGGATGTTCTTCTCCCACTCCTTGCGCCGCTTGTCGAGATCGGCCTTCAGCTGCCGCACCTTGTCGCGGACGGCAGCCGCCTTTTCGTAGTTCTGGCTGTTCACGAGGTTGGTCTTCTCGATGGACAGCCGCTCGATCTCCTCGTCGAGGTCGGTGAGCTCCTTGGGACGCACACTGTTGTCGATGCGCTTGCGGGCACCGGCCTCGTCGATCAGGTCGATGGCCTTGTCTGGCAGCTGGCGATCGGTGATGTAGCGCTGCGACAGGTTGGCCGCCGACTGGAGCGACTCGTAGGTGTAGACCACCTGATGGTGCTCGGCGTAGCGGTCCTTGATGCCCTTGAGGATCTCGATGGTGTCGTCGAGCTCGGGCTCGTCCACGAAGATGGCCTGAAAGCGGCGTTCGAGGGCGGCGTCGCGCTCGATGTACTTGCGGTATTCGTTGAGGGTGGTGGCGCCGATGCACTGCAGCTCGCCGCGCGACAACGCCGGCTTGAGCATGTTGGAGGCATCGATCGCACCCTCGGCACCACCCGCGCCGATGATCGTGTGCAACTCGTCGATGAACACCACCACGTTGCCGGCGCCAGTGATCTCTTTCATCACCCGCTTCAGCCGTTCCTCGAATTCACCGCGGTACTTGGTACCGGCAACCAGCGAGGCCAGATCGAGGGTGAGCACCCGCCGACCGTGGAGCACGTCAGGAGCGGTGCCGTTTACCACCTTCTGCGCCAGTCCTTCGACGATGGCGGTCTTGCCCACCCCCGGCTCGCCGATGAGCACCGGGTTGTTCTTGGTGCGCCGCGCCAGGATCTGGATGACTCGCTGGATTTCGCGGGCACGGCCGACCACCGGATCCAACTTGCCCTCGCGAGCCAGTGACGTGAGGTCGCGGCTGAACTCATCCAGTGTCGGGGTCGGCTTGCGGGCGCTCGACTGCGAGCGGCGCTTATGACCGGTCCCGCCCTGCTGAACGTCGCCGAGTCCGTTGATGCGGATGACCGCTTCGCGCAGGTTGTGCGGAGTAACGTTGAACTTCTCGAGATAGCGGAGCACCACGCCGCTCTCTTCTCGCGACGCGGCCAGCAGCAGGTGCTCGGTGCCGATGTATTCGTGCCCCATGCTGCGGGCTTCCTCGGCGGAGTCCTCCAGGATCTTCTTGC
>CAJWOB010000350.1 GCA_913043885.1 uncultured Spirochaetaceae bacterium
CGCGCCGCCCGGCGGCATCAGAACCGACATGTCCCAGTGCAGCATACCAACGGCTTCGCCTAACGCGGCTATCCTTTTAAACCGGGTTTCAAGTTCCTTATACGCGGACAATTTCATTAGCCTTGGCGCCGGCGGCGGAAATGGTAGGCGACGTAAACGATCACAAGCGTAGCGGCAAGCCCATACCAAGTGATTGCATATTCAAGATGTTTGTTGCGGATCCTGTGACTAGCGTGGGGGCCTTTCGGATAACCGGGCTCACGACGATCGGGTGTAACGCTTAGGATATAGGGCGGACTGTCTTTTAGACCCGCATGAGCGGCCATCTGGGAGACATCGATATAGAACCACTGGTCGGTAGCCGGATCGTTATCGGGTATCCAGGGTGTGCCCTTGCCGCCGCTTCGGACGGTGCCGATTAAATCCAAAGAATTACCCGGCCGCCGCCGCTCGATTTGGCCGTTGGGCCAGACTTTGGGCACCCAGCCGCGATCGACCAAAATCTGCTGGCCATCCGTTGTCTGAAACGGCACAACCAGACGGTAACCTGTCTGACCATGCCGAATGGCGTTGAGTACCAGGATTTCGCGGCTATGTAAAAATATACCGCGAAGTGTCACGCGCCGATACTCGTATTCCTGCCAGTTCTTCTTGGGAATACCGGAAATTCGAACGGGCGGGGCTGCCTGCCGGGCGGCGCGTTCGGCGGAAAGGAGTCTCAAGCGACGAACGCGGCGTGTCTCGCCGCGCTCGGCACCTACCATACGGGCCGGCCGGTGAAGGTGTGGCTCAACCGCGACGAAGACATGGTGATCACCGGCCATCGTCACCCCTTTTGGACTCGGTATGAGGCCGGTTTTGACCGGGCGGGGCGAATCCTCGGGCTGAAGGTTGAGATCTACAGCGATGGCGGTTGGACGGCGGATCTCAGCTCGCCCGTGCTCGACCGCGCGCTCTTTCATCTCGACAACGCCTATCACATCCCCGAGTTGATGTTCACCGGTCGCGTTTGTCGCACCAATTTGCCCTCGAACACGGCCTTTCGTGGATTCGGGGGACCGCAGGGCATGTTGGTGGTCGAGGAGGCGATCAATCGCTTCGCGGAGCGACAAGGTCTCGATCCCGCTGACGTACGTCGACTCAACTTCTATGGCGACGCTCCGCGCGACCAGGCACCCTATGGTCAAATGGTCGTCGCCGACCGCTCGGAGCGGATCGCTGAGGAGCTGCTCGCGAGCAGCGATTACACCGCTCGGCGGGCTGAGATAGACGCGTTCAATCGAGCTCACACCCACGTCGCTCGCGGGATCGGGTTTCAGCCGGTGAAGTTCGGGATCTCCTTCACCAAGAGCTTTCTCAACCAGGCGGGCGCCCTGGTCCTGGTCTGCACCGACGGCACGGTGCAGCTGAACCACGGCGGCACCGAGATGGGTCAGGGCCTGTACATCAAGATCGCGCAGGTGGTTGCTGCGGCGTTCCAGATCGATGTCGATAAGGTCAAGGTGACTGCGACCCGCACCGACAAGGTGCCCAATGCCTCGCCGACCGCCGCCTCCTCCGGCTCCGATCTGAACGGCATGGCTGCGCTGGACGCCTGCGAGAAGATCAAGGCGCGGCTGGTTACCTTTGGCGCCGAGCTGTTTGGCTGCGAAGAAGCGCAGGTGCGCTTCGAGAACAACCAGGTGGTCGCCGGTGACGCCCGCATGGACTGGGGCGACTTCATCCAGAAGGCCTATCTGAATCGGGTGTCGCTGTCGTCCTCCGGCTTCTATGCCACGCCGAACATCTACTACGACCATGCCAAGGGTCAGGGCCATCCGTTCCTGTATTACGCCAACGGGGCAGCCTGCTCCGAGGTGGTGCTCGATACCCTGACCGGCGAATACCGCGTGCTGCGTACCGACATCCTGCACGATGCCGGCCAGTCGCTGAACCCGGACATTGATATCGGCCAGATCGAGGGCGGCTTCGTTCAGGGCATGGGCTGGCTGACCACCGAGGAGCTGGTCTACAGCGATAACGGCCGACTGCTGACCACCGGGCCCGCGACCTACAAGATCCCGGCAATTTCCGATACGCCGCCGGATCTGCGCGTCAACCTGCTGGCCAACAGCCCGAACAAGGAAGCCACCGTGTTCCGCTCCAAGGCGGTCGGCGAGCCGCCGCTGATGCTCGGCATTGCGGTCTGGAGCGCGCTGCGTGATGCGGTCGCCAGCCTCACCGACGGTTGCTATTGCCCGCCGCTGGATACCCCGGCCACGCCCGAGCGCATGCTCAATGCCGTCAACGCCGCGAAGGCCTGGCAGGCCGCGCAGCAGGAGGCCGTGTGATGAACAGAAACCTGCGCTGGTTCGAGGCGGTCGCCGACTGCGAGCAGCGCGGCGAGCCCTATGTGCTGGTGACCGTGGTTGGCGTCACTGGCTCGGTGCCGCGTGAGCCGTCGAGCAAGATGGTGATTACCGGCGAACACACCTGGGACACCATCGGTGGCGGTCATCTGGAGTATCTGGTGACCGCCCGGGCCCGCGAGCAGCTGGCCGTCAGCCGTTTCGAGACGGTGCTGGAGCACTTCCCGCTGGGCGCTTCGCTGGGCCAGTGCTGCGGCGGCAGCGTCTCGGTGCTGCTCGAAGGCCAGCCCGGCAGTGATGCGCAACTGGTGGTGTTTGGCGCCGGCCACGTGGCGCAGGCGCTGATGGCGATTATGGGCCAGCTGCCCTGGCAGGTGACGCTGGTGGATTCCCGCGCCGAGGTGTTCCCGGCTGACCTGGCGCCGAATATCAGGGCGCTGCACAGCGACGATCCGGTCGGCGATGCCCCGGTGCTGTGCCGTGGCCGCCATGTGCTGATCCTGACCCACAATCACCAGCTCGACTACGACCTGTGCCGCGCCCTGCTGGACGCCGGCGATGCTGCCTCGATTGGCCTGATCGGCTCGCAGACCAAGGCCGACCGCTTCCGTCAGCGGCTGGCCCATCGCGGCTACAGCGACGAGCAGATCGCCCGAATTCGCTGCCCGGTCGGCCGCAGCGACGTACCCGGCAAGCGACCGATGGAAGTGGCCGTATCGATCAGCGCCGAGCTGCTGTCGTTCGGCACCGCCAGCCAGAGCCGTGGCCCGCGCCGCGGGGTCAGCTGGCCGCAATTGCGAGATTTGATGAAACACGAGCCTGAAACACCGCAACAGCCGGTGGAGACAAAATGACCCTGGAACAGCTGAACACCCTGCCTGAAGACGAGGCGCTGGCGGTCTTTCGTGACTGCTGCGCCGCCGACGCCTGGGCGCGCCCTATGGTTGCCGCCCGCCCCTACCACAGTGCCGAAGCGCTGCATGGCACGGCCCGTGCGCTCTGGCCCAATCTGCACGAGGCCGACTGGCTGGTCGCCTTTGAAGCACACCCGAAGATCGGCGACATCAAGAGCCTGAAGGCCAAGTACGCCAGCACCGAAG
>CAJWOB010000351.1 GCA_913043885.1 uncultured Spirochaetaceae bacterium
GCCTTGAACTTGGGCTGGGTCGATGCCTTGATCGTCATCGGTTCGCCGGTGCGCGGGTTGCGGCCCGTCGAGGCCTTGCGCTTGGCAACCGAGAAGGTGCCGAAGCCGACGAGACGTACTTCGTCACCATCGGAAAGCGACTTGGTGATAGCGTCGAAAACGCCTTCTACTGCGCTGGAAGCGTCGCTCTTCGAGAGACCGCTTGTTTCTGCAACTGCGGCGATCAGATCGTTCTTGTTCATTATTCTTGAAACCCCCTCAATACGAGTTCTGAATTGTTATCCGGTGAATCAGTTCGACCGGGAGGCCGGGAATTGAGAGCCTTTTGCGCTCCGTGTCAAAGGCAAATTCCCCTGAAAACGGCGGGTTTAACCATGTAAAACCTATTTATGCGGCAAAACGGGCATTTGATGTGCCGCAGCGAGCAAATCGCTGCGGCACATCGTGTCATATGTTAATGCGCAGTCGGCGCCGAACTTCCGACCTGCGGGTGTCCTGGCTGGCTGGCGAGATCGTCCGCCTCGGTCCACTCGATAGGTGCGGGAACCGAAGTCAGCGCATGCTCCAGCACCTCGTCGACATGGCTAACCGCCACGATCTCGAGACCCTGCTTCACATTCTCGGGTATCTCGGCGAGATCCTTCACGTTCTCTTCGGGGATCAGCACCTTCTTGATGCCGCCCTCGTGGTCGACGTTGCGATATACCCCGGCGCGGACCCCCTCCCAGATACGCGGCACCGAGGGGAAGTAGGTGGGATTGGCGGCGACGAGGTCGGCCAGCATTACCTCGCGGATCGGCTGCGAGTAGGCGATCGCGGCGCCGCGGGTCAGCGCCACGTACTCGACCAGCCGCTCGTAGGAGTGCCACACCGGCAGCACGGAGAACAGCACGTCGCCGGGGCCGATCGGCACGTGCGCCGGCACGACGCCTACCTGGTAGACGAAGTTGGCGTGGGTGAGCATCACACCTTTTGGCTCACCGGTGGTGCCGGAGGTGTAGATGATGGTCGCCAGGTCGTCGGCCTTGCCCTGCTCGATCTCGGTGTCGAACCAGGTGTCGGCATCCGCCGCCGCCTCCGCGGCTACCTGCGCCATGGTGGCTACCTCCAGCCCCTGGCCGCCGGCCGCCGGCGCATCCAGTCCGCTGTCGTCCATGACGATGGCGGTGCGCAGCTCCGGCAGCCGCGACTTGGTCGCCTGCAGCTTGCGCAGCTGCGCCTCGTTCTCCACGAACGTAACCGCGCAGCCGGCGTGGGAGAGGATGTAGCTGAGTTCGTCTTCGGTGGAGTCACTGCCCCGCGGCACGTCGACCGCCCCCATCCCCAGCAGGGCCAGGTCGGCCACCATCCACTCCTTGCGGGTGTCGCACACGATGCCGACGTGCTGACCGCGTTGGATGCCGCGTGCGCGCAGACCGCTGGCTAGCCGCGCGGCCTCACCCAGAAGCTCTCGAAAGCTGGTGGGCTGAAACTCCTGCGCGCTGTCCTTACTGAGGACCGCCGTCTTGTCGCCGTGTTCGCCGACGACCTGGCGAAACACCCGGGTAACGGTGTCGGACGCCTGCAGCTGTGCTGGCATGATGGTTGCCCTCCTCGCGGCGACTAGTTGCCGGCTGGGGATTCGGAACCGCGCAGACAGAGCCAGTCCGCTTCCGCGGCGAGCTCCTCGCCCACGTACAACGCTCCGGATTGTCGAATCGCGTTCGGCGTGGCGCGCTTTGTGGTAACCACTACTCGCGCCTCCTCGCCTGGCCGCACCTGGCGACGAAACTTGGCCTTCTCTATGGAGGCGAGGAAGATCACCGCTCCCTCCTGCCCTTCGCCTGCGCGGGAGCGCTCTATCGCTGCCAGTCCTGCGCCGCCGGTCTGCGCCATGCACTCGACCAGCACCACACCCGGCACTACCGGATACTGGGGGAAGTGGCCGGCGAAGAAGGGCTCGTCCGGCCCAAACAGCCGGTAGCCGACCACCTCCTCGTCTTCCACCTTCTCCAGACGGTCGAGGAACAGAAACGGCGGACGGTGAGGGAGTAGCTCTTCTATGGGATACATGCTGTCCACAGCGGCAGCTGCGACGGCTATATGATGCCGAGCTTGCGCGCCTCTTTGGCGCAGACCTCCAGTGCCCGGTCGAGCTCGTCGTCGCTGTGGATGGCCATGAAGGAGGTGCGGATGAGCGCGCCGTTGGGGGGCACGGCGGGGCTTACTACCGGGTTGGCGTACACGCCGTGCTCCAGTAGCGCTCGGTGAAACAGGAAGGTGAGGTTGTCGTCGCCGATGATCAGCGGGACGATCGCGGTGCAGCTCGGCCCGACGTTGAAGCCGAGGCTCTTGAACGCGTCCACCATACGGCCGGCGATCTCTTGCAGCCGCAGAGCGTGCTCGGGCTCCTCCTCGATGATGCGCAGGGCGGCGGCAACGGCGGCGATGGTGCCAGGAGGCATGCTGGCGCTGAAGATGAGCGGCCGTGCCTCGTGCTTGATGAAGTCGATGACCTCTGGCTCGCCGGCGACGAAGCCGCCGATGGCGCCAAAGGACTTGGAGAACGTGCACATCACCAGGTCGGCGCTGTCGTAGTCGTCCCAGTGTTCCTGGGTGCCGCGGCCGGTGGGGCCGATAACGCCGATTGCGTGTGCCTCGTCCAGATAGAGACGAGCGCCGTAGCGACGGGCAAGCTCGCCGAGCTTGGGCAGGCGGGCGATGTCGCCCTCCATGGAGAACACGCCGTCGGTAACCAGCAGCTTGCCGGCATCCTCCGGCAGGTTCTGCAGCACCCGCTCGAGGTCTTCGATGTCGTCGTGGCCGTAGCGCACGACCTTGGTACCGCGATTCATCCCGCCGGCAAGCAACATCCCGTCCACCAGCGAGGCGTGGTTGAGGCGGTCGGAGATGACGATGTCCTGACGCCCGGCGAGGGCGGAGATAGCACCCAGGTTGGTCTGGTAGCCGGTGGTGAAGCACAACGCCGCACGCTTACCGACGAAGCGAGCCAACTGCTCCTCCAGCTCTTCGTGCAGCTTGAAGGTGCCGTTGAGAAACCGCGACCCCGAGCAGCTGGTGCCATACCGCTTGGTGGCGGCAACGGACGCTTCGATGACACGGGGATCCCAGGACAAGCCCAGGTAGTTGTTGGAGCCGATCATGATCATCTCGCGGCCGTCGATGATCACCTTGGTGCCCAGGTTCTCCTCGATGGCGGCGAAATAGGGGTAGAAACCGGCACGGTCCACCCGTGCCTGCTTCCCCACTGCCCACGTTCCGGCCTTGCCGAAGATGTCTACAGCTGTCGGTGCCGCAGGTTGCTCCATGCACAGAAAGCCGTCGGCCGACCCGGCGACAATCCGCCGATTATTACACCAAACCGCTCTCTAATGTAAAGGAGCGCCGCTAAATAGCGACGCTGGTGGACACTGGTTCTGGTGACCGTTTTGGTGGGCTGTCAAGGG
>CAJWOB010000352.1 GCA_913043885.1 uncultured Spirochaetaceae bacterium
CTCGTTTCGTTATCGCACCGGTGGTGGCCGCGGTCACCAGCGCAGCCGCCGACGCGGTGTATGTGCGCCAGCCAGACGAGGTTGCGCGGGTGTTCGAGGTCCCCCTGCGCTGGTTGCATGCCGAACGCCGACTGCGTAGCGAGCGCCGCGAGTGGCATGACCTTCCTGCAGATGCGCCGCTGGAGTTGCTACGGGAGCGGGAGGCACAGGAAGGCAAGAACGACGGCGCCCACGAGGTGATGTATTACGACACGCCTGAGGGTACGATCTGGGGAGTCACGGCACGCATTCTGTTCGACTTCGTGGAGGCATGCGGGCCCAGACCAGCATCATGATCAACCATCTGTTTGTAGCGCTATCTGCGGAAGGACGAGTGGTTCGCTTCGCCCAGGACAGCGACACCGGCGAGCTCGATCCCGTCGCCAGCTTCGATACGCCGGGCGGCCCGGCGCCAATCGCCATCTCGCCGGCCGGCGACTACCTGTACGTCGGACGCCGCGCCGCCAAGCAGCTGTCCGCCTACCGCCTCGACCGTGCGTCCGGAGAGGTGGAGCTGGTCGGCGAGACGGCGCTCCGGTCCGACTCCAACTACCTGGCCACCGACACGACCGGTGGCTACGTGTTTTCCGCCTACTACACCGCTGGCGCCTGCGCGGTGCATCGCGTCGGCACCGATCGGGCGCCGACCGAGGTGGTGTGGATAGCAACCGGCAGTGGTGCGCACTGCATGCACACCGACCCCAGCAACCGTTTCGCGATCCTCAACCACGTGGCCGAGCCGGACCACCACAACCGGATCTACCAGTACCGCTTCGATGCCAGCACCGGCGCGCTAAGCCCCAACGATCCGGCGTCGCTGATCCCTTCGGCTGCCGCAGTGGGGCCACGCCACCTGTGCTTCCACCCTGCCCTGCCGACGCTGTACACCTCGAATGAGCAGGGCTGCAGCGTTACCGCGTATGCGTTCGACCGCGAGGCGGGCACCCTGTCGGAAGTGCAGACACTCAGCACCCTACCCACCGACTACACCGGCGAGAACACCTGCTCGCAGATTCGGATGGACACCGCCGGCCGATTCCTCTACATCGGCAATCGTGGCCACGACAGCGTCGCCAGCTTTGCCATCGACGCCGAGAGTGGCGCCCTGCGCGCCACCGGTCACGCACCCGCAGATCCGCTGCCGCGGCCGCTCAATGTCGCCCCCGACGGTCGCTTCCTCTACGTGGCCGGCACCGAGACCGGCAGGATCAACTGCTACGCCATCGACCAGCAGGAGGGTGCGCTGACCCGCGGCACTGCGTATCTGGCCGGTGCGGATGCGGCCAGCTCGCCGATGTGGATAGCGCTACTGGATGCTCAGGAGGCATCTGCATGAGCGTCGACGCCGCACGGCTCCACCGCGACTCCCTCGTCGTCGACGGCCACAGCGACTCGGTTCCCGTCCACGCCGCCAGCGGCCGCAGCATGGGGGGCGGCGACACCGGCGCCGCCCACGACGGTACCATTCGCCACCTCAGGGGCAAGCACGCCGAAAACCGGATGCAGCTGGACTTTGCCAGCATGCGCGACGGCGGCATCGACGTCGCCTTCTGCGCCATGTACGTGTCGCGGGACTGGAACAACGAGCTGGCCGTGCTGATGGACGGTATCGGCGTGCTGTTCCGCGAAGCGGATGCCTTCCAGCTGGAGACCGGGCAGGAAGTGCGGGTGGTGCGCACCGCCGCCGACATCGATCGCTGCAAGGCCGACGGCGCGCTCGGTGCGCTGATCGCACTCGAGGACAGCGACGGGATACAGCGGAGCCTCAACACGCTGCGGTCGCTGTACGAGCTCGGGCTGCGCTCGGTCGGGATCACCCACAACCCCACGTCGTGGGCGGCGGCTGGCCTACACGAGGAGTCGAGCGGCGGCGGGCTTACTCAGTTCGGGGTGGCGTTGGTGGAGGAGCTGGAGTCGCTGGGCATCATCACCGACGTCGCCCACCTCCCGAAGAAGGGCTTCTGGGATGTGGCCGAGGTGGCACGGGGACCCATCGTCTCCACCCACGGCAACTGCCAGGCGCTGTGTAGCCACCCCCGCAACCTCGACGACACGCAGCTGGAGGCAGTGGCCGCCAGCGGCGGCCTCGTCGGCATGACCTTTCTCCCCAAGTTCCTCTCCGACAGCGGTACTGCATCGTTGGACGACCTGTTGCGCCACGTCGATCGCGCCATCGAGGTGATGGGGCCAGAGCATGTCGGGCTCGGGTCGGACTTCGACGGCGGCGGCACGCTGCTGGCGTCAGCGGCGGATTATCCGACGCTGACCGAGACGATGCTGTCTCACGGTCTCTCGGAGGAGGTCGTCCGCGGCATCCTCGGCCAGAATTTCAGGCGGGTGATAGCGCAGGTCTGCGGCTAGCCCCCGCGCGCGACGCCGGGCACGGCGCGGCGGCGCCAAACAGGGCTACAATAGGCGCTTGGCTGCTCGCACCCCGCTGTTTCGCCGCTTCTTGAGGTACATCCGTCCTCATCGGCGCCTGATGCTGGGCGCCTACGGCGCCATGCTGCTCCACACTGGCGTGCTGGTGACGATCCCGCAGTTCGTGCGCTGGGTCGTCGATCGCGGCATAGCCGCCGGCGACCGGCGCGTGCTTATCACCTCGATCGTCGCGCTGCTGGCACTCTCGGTCGCCCGCGCTATCCTCGCCTTCTTCCAGAACCGTCTGGCCGAGAACGCCGCGCAGCGCGTGGCCACCGATCTGCGCACGGAGCTGTTTGAACACCTCGGAATCCTCGCCGCCTCCTACCTGGAGCGGATGGAAACCGGCCAGTTGATCCAGCGGGTGGTGCAGGACGTGGAGCGAATCCGCTTCATGGTAGGCAAGATCATCCTGCGCATCGTCGACGGCTCCGTGCTGTTTCTCGGCACGCTGGTGCTGATGGTGGCGATGAGCCCCAGGTTGGCGCTGCTGTCTCTGGTCACCATCCCGCTGCTGGGATGGCGCGCGTTCGCGTTCGGCCGCCGGCAGCGTCCGCTATCGGTGCAGCTGCAGGAACAGATGGGGGTCATGACCTCCCGCGTCGAGCAGAACCTGCGCGGCGCACGACAGGTACGGGCCTTCGCACAGGAGGAGACAGAAATCGCCCGCTTCGATCGCGACGTCGGCGCCTGGTTCGGGGTTTCCGCCGCCAACGCCCGCCTTACCGCGATCAACGTGCCGCTGCTCGATGCCTTGGCCAACCTCGGCATGGTCATCGTCATCGGCGTTGGCGGCGTGCTCGCCATTCAGGGCTCGGTGACGCTGGGCGTCATCATCGCTTTCACCACCTACCTAGCACAGATCCTGGGACCGATCCGCAGGATCGGCCAGGTTATTCCCGCCGGCGTGCAGGCGCTGGCGTCTGCCGAGCGGGCGGCCGAAATACTGGATGCCGACATCGAGG
>CAJWOB010000353.1 GCA_913043885.1 uncultured Spirochaetaceae bacterium
CCATCTGGTGAGCCGCCACTCGCGGGTGGTGAGGGTGCGAGCCCGCATCGGATACATGTCGTCGTCGTTCTCGGTCAGCGCCGCGGTCCGTGGGTAGGCCCCTCCAGCCAGTGCGGCGGCGACGCTCAGCCCCTGCACTCCTTCTGGCGCGTCGATGCCGACGAGATCGAGTAGCGTCGGAGCAATATCGAGGGTGGACGCCGGGTCCTCCACCGCCGTGCCAGGCGCCACCCCGGGCCCGCGGACTATGAGGGGCACGCGCAGCGCGCCATCGAACGGCAAACCCTTGCCGAGGAATCCGTGATCACCCATGTAGTCCCCGTGGTCGGCCACGAACACTACGATGGTTCGCTCAGCCAGCCCGGTATCTTCCAGTGCCGCGAGTATCCTGCCGAGGTGATGATCGAGACACGCCGTCATGCCGTGGTAGGTCGTGCGCATTGCCCGCCAGTCATCGGCGTCCAGGGCGGCGTAGTCGTGGGGCGGGGTGCCGGTGACCCGGTCGACCGGCGGGTCGAGGGATGGGTACCTGCGCCGATAGATCGTCTCGTACCACTCCGGCATGTCGGTGGCCGCGTGCGGAATCGGCTCGGGCAGCGCCGCATCGGAGTACTGCGACGCCCACGGCTCCGGCACGGTAAACGGGTGGTGGGGGTCGTTGAAGCTGACGTGGGCGAAGAACGGGCGCTCGCTCCCGCGGCTGCGGAGGAAGTCGACCGTGCGGTCTGCGATATAGGCCGATGAGTGCAGCTCCGCCGGCAGCCGAAACGGAAACGGCCGTGGTCCATCCTTCGCTCCAGGCTCCGTGACCAGCTCGACGCCGCTGGCCGCGACGTGCCCCTCGTAGTGGGGACCGAAGCAGTCGTCGCCATGGCCATTCACGAGGTCTACCTCGTCGAAGCCGAAGTAGCTGGCGCGGTCCCCTCCACCGTCCAGCGCGTCGTGCGCCCTCTCCGGCTCGGCGCGCTGCGGCACCAGGTGGATCTTGCCGATCGAGAGCGTGTGGTAGCCACTGGCGCCGAGTTGATAGCCGAGGAATCGTGGGTCGTCGGGGGTGAAGCACCCCACCATCCGCGACTTGAGCGCCGACGGGTAAGCGCCGGTGAGGATCGACGCTCGGGACGGGGTGCAGGTCGGCTGAGTGACGACGCAGTCGGCGAAGCGTGCGCCCTCAGCGGCCAGGCGATCCAGCGCCGGTGTCGCCGGGACCGGGCTGCCGTAGCAACCGAGCACATCGGCACGGAGCTCATCGGCCAGGACGAGCAGGATGTTGGGTCGATCGCTCACGCGAGGCTCCAGCGGGTGGCCTGAATGCACACCTTGTCACCTAACCGCTCCTGCTGATAGTAGACCGTCAGCAGCTCGCCTGGGCTTAGCTCCGCGGTCGCGGGGTAGCCAAGATCGATGCTCGGTCCATCGTCGCGCAGCACCGCCTCCCGCTCCATCGGCCAGGTGTCACCGCCGTCCGGGGAGATGCAGGCACGCTGCCCGTGGGGCAGGCTTCGCCGCCCGTACGTACACAACAGGCGGCCATCAGCAAGCACGATCAGGTGTGGCGGCTGCTGATAGCCATCCATCGCCGTCTGAACCGGCGTGCTCCAGGTGCGGCCCCCGTCGTCGGATCGGCAGACGTGTACGCAGGGGGCGTCCTCCATCTCGCTGCGCAGCGCACATACCAGCTCCCCGTCCGGCAGCTCCGCGACGTGGGGCTCGGCGAAGGGAATCCCGGCCACGACGGTACCGATGGTGCGCCAGCTCGCCCCCTCGTCGGTCGACTCGACGCACAGGACCGCTGGCCTGGGGGCGTCAGCTTCGCCGACGCCCACGTACACAAGCCGTCCGTCGCGCGTCTGGATGGGACCATGCGGGGCGGACGCGGGACAGGGGACCGCCGGCTCCCAGCTGTCGCCGCCATCGAGTGAGCGCCGCGTCCAGGCACCACGCCAGCGGTCGCGGGTCTCCGCTGAGATCTTCGCCATCGACCGGTGCCACGAGTCACACTGGAAGTCTGTCCATAGGTCGGGGAATCGCCGGCGAAACTCGACCGCCCGGTTCCACAGCTGGCCCGTGAACCAGCTGACCACGAGGGTGCCGGAGCGAAGGGCCAGGAGACCGGGGTCGCGGTCGTCCAGCGGCGTGCTGTTGATGATCTGCGGTGCGCTCCACGTCTCACCGTCATCGTCGCTGCGGATGAGCTCGGTCTTGCCATAGGGGCAGACGTGCTCCTCGCGGTCGCCAGAGAACACGATCAGCAGCTCGCCGTCGCGCTTGGCGATGGTGGGCCAGGCGGTGTAGTTGCCCGGCTCTTTGCAGATGACCCTGCTCCAGCGGATGGTCGCCAAGTGTCGCGAACCTACAGCAGATCCTCTTCCTGCAGCCGGTACGCCTTGAGCACCGGCTGCGGGCCACCGCTGTTGATGTTGCGGAAGTTGTCAGAGGAGTAGTCGGCGACGACGATGGTGCCGTACTGCAGCTGGGTCCAATCGGAGTATCCCGAGTCGGAGGTGTAGTCGAGCACCACTACGCGGTCGCGCTGAAACTGGTCGGGAAACCCCTTGGCGCTCTCCCAGGACCAGTCGATCGAGTAGTCCTGTGGGTTGTGGACGCGCGCCGAGCCAGCTCGCCAGTGTGCCTCCAGCTCACCGCCCGCACCGAACCTGACGTAGCGCTGCTTCAGGCTCGGGTCGTCGCTGGCCAGGAGCTGCTTGCCATCGACCAGCAGGCGGCAGCCGCTGGGGCGGCGCTCCAGCCGATAGGTGTGCCACTCTGACGTGTCCAGCGACGCCTGCGTGGTGGTCGCGCCCGTCGCTCCCGTCCACGGGTGCACGTCCTCGAGCGGTCCTGCGTCGAAATCGTCGGTATCGGCGTACTGGGCCAGCCGCACGCTGTCGTTGGCTATCGCGACGCCGAAGCCTGCCGACAGGACCACCTGGCCGTCCCCCGGCTGTCGCCGCAGCTCGACCTCCAGATCCACTTCCGCAGCGCTGGTGAGGGCGGGATACAGCGTGAACTCCACCTCCTGCTCACGGCCCGGCGCCGTGCGGGTAACCATCACGCCGTCCTCAAGGACGCAGCGATCGGCGTCCCATGTGAATCGGTAGCTCCTTAGATCTTCCGCCAGCGCCAGAAGCCCGACGTCAACCGCAGGGCGCAGCGCTGGGCCGGGATCGGGTTCTTCCGCCACGGTGCTCAGCTGGCTGGCGGCGAAGCTCTCACCGATCACCGCGGCTGTGCGTAGCAGCGCGACCTGGCTCTCGTCGAGGCGGTCGAGGCGCAAGCCCGGAGCATCATCACCAGCTTGGTGCTCGAGCCTCACCCGTTCGTCGCGCCGATGTACGGCGTGATGAACCGCATCATGGAGCAGAAGCCGAGCGAGATGAATGGCCAGGAGGTCATTACAGCGAGCTCTCTTCGCGTTGTGG
>CAJWOB010000354.1 GCA_913043885.1 uncultured Spirochaetaceae bacterium
AGCGAAGCAGGCGCCGGCCATGGCGCCGCCACAAGCGCAACCACAATTGGAAGGAGCACTGATTGGCCGAGTTACCACGACGCAAGATGGGCAGGACCGGAATGACGCCGCGGGCCCTGGGGATGGGTGCGGCTTTCGTTTCGTCCGGCAGCGAAGCCGAGACGATCGCCACCGTCGAGCGCGCCCTCGAGCTGGGCATCGACTACCTGGACACCTACGCGGGGCCCCAGGAGATGCGCTGGGGTCAGGCGCTGGCCGGCGTCCCGCGGGACAGCTATTACCTGCAGGCCAAGGTCGGTCCGCACCCGGATCGCCGGAAGGACTTCTCGGCCGAGGGCACCCGCTGGAGCGTCGAGGGTAGCCTGGAGCGGATGGGCGTGGACTACCTCGACGCGGTGCTGGTGCACGACCCGATGGAGATCGAGGACCCGCTAGGTCCCGGCCGCGCTTTCGAAGAGCTGCAGAAGATGAAGGAAGAGGGGCTGCTGCGGCACGTGGGGCTTGGCGTGCGCGATCACGAATTCCACCAGGCGGCAATCGAAGCGGGCCACGTCGAGATCGTCCTTACGTTTCTCGACTACACCCTGCTGGATCAGTCGGTGGCGAACACGACCATGCCGCTGGCCCGGAAGCGCGGCGTCGGCCTGATCCTGGCCAGTGTCTTCGGCATGGGCCGGCTTACCGGCGTTGAGCCGGACCGCGAGGCCGAGCCGCGGGCCCACGCCATGTGGCTGTGGTGCGAGCGGAACGACGTGGACATCAAACACCTGGCGATGCAGTTCTGTCTCGATGCACCCGTCGACGGCATCGTCATGAGCGGTCCCGCCAACCGCCAGCAGGTAGAAGATGCGTACACCGCCGCTACGCAGGAGCTGCCGGCCGCGCTCTGGTCCGACTTCGAGGTGGAGTTCGGCGTCGGCATCGCCACCTGAGCGCGGATGCCGGGCACGCTCGACGCCCTGGTTCTCATCGCCCTCTCCTTCCTGACCTCGGCCTGCACGGCGACGGTTGGACTCGGCGGCGGCATCGTCCTGCTCGCCGTCATGCCGTCGTTCCTGCCGGCGGCGGCGGTGATCCCGGTACACGGCGCGGTGCAGGTCTCATCCAACTTGAGCCGCATCTGGTTCGGGCGGCACCACGCCTACTGGCCGATCTTCTGGGCGTTTCTCGCCGGCTCGGTGATCGGGGCCGCGAGCGGCACGCAGCTGGTCGTCCGCTTCAGCCCTGACAACCTGCCCCTGATCCTGGGCAGCTTCATCCTGCTGGTTACCTGGTTACCGGTGCCGCAGCGGGCGTTCAGGGTGCCGGGCCATTTCACCGTCCTCGGGCTGGTGCAGACCGTCCTCTCCCTTTTCGTCGGCGCCACCGGGCCGCTGACCAATGCCTTCCTGTTGCGCGAGCGGCTGGAAAGAGATGTGCTCGTGGTCACCCACGCCCTCTTCATGACCGCCACCCACCTGCTGAAAGTTGTCGTCTTCGGAGTGGCCGGGTTCGCCTTCGCGCCGTATCTGCCGCTCATCGGCGGCACTATCGTTGCGGTTACGGCCGGTTCCTACGCCGGAACCTGGCTGCGGGGTCGCCTGCCCGAGCGGCTCTTCCGGGCGGTGCTGAAGGCGCTCGTCACGGTGCTGGCGCTGCGCATGATCGTCGCCGCCCTGATGGCCGGCTGATACTGGACCTTACCCCTCAGTCGCTCGGGCGCTGGCGGTAAGGGGCGAACCGCCTCTCGCTGGCAAATGCTTTCAGGTAGATGCGCTCGCCGTTGAGCTCGTGCGAGACGTTGGCTGCCAGCACCGCCACCAGGCTGTTCATGGTGCCGGCGAACGAGCTGCGCAGTCCGCTCTTGTCTCCAGCGGTGGCGGCGGTGATGAAATCGCGGTTGATCGCCAGGGTCGAGTCCTCCGCTTCGGGCAGCGGCAGCGGGTGGCGGAGATCCTCGGGGGCGGGCTTCGACTGCGGCGGGTAGTGGCCTTCGTAGTAGTGGGCGACGGGGCCTTCCGGATCGAGGGTGAGATGGCCGTGGTCCCACATGGCGATCTGGTAGGAGGCACTCCGGTACACCTTGCGCAGTCGCGACATGAGCAGGTTGCCGACGGCGCCCGACTCGAAGCCGTAGGTGACGGTGTAGGCGTAAGGATTATCGCCGCCGTCGTGGATGTCGTCTTCCTCACGGGGCACGTAGGCGGCCTGCACCCACTCGATGTCGCCACACCAGTAGCGCATCAGGTCGGTCTGGTGGATACCGGCCTCCACCACGGAGGTGCCGGACCAGGTGCTGTTCTTCGCCCAGACACCGTCGCGGGGACCGCCGCGACGGGCGGTGTCCGTGTGCTTGACCGAGTGCATCTCGAGGAAGCCCTCCGATACCATCGTCACCATCACCATCCGTTTGTTGCGCAGAAACTCGTGGGTGGCGGTGGCAGCGGCCTCGTAACGCCGCTGGAACCCGCCGGCGGCGACGACGCCGGCGGTGGCGATGGCCATCTCCATCGAGAGCGCCTCGTCGAGGTAGAGGCTCATCGGTTTCTCGACGAACACGTGCATCCCGCATCTGGCTGCCTCCACGGCCTCGCCGGCGTGGAACCCCGGTGGGATGCAGAGGTAGAGCGCGTTGATCTGGGTCGTCCGCATCAGCTCTTCGAAGCTGGTGAAGAGGCCGATGCCGTCGGGCTCGTAGCCCGGCACGAAACCGCGCAGTTTATCCGCTTCCAGGTTCTCGGGACGTGGATCGGCGAGGGCGACGATGCGCACGGCGCCTTCGGTCTGCAGCTGCCAGAGGGCGTGCAGGTGCTGCAGGCCGCGCTGACCCAGGCCCAGTACTGCTGCTCGCAACGGTGCCATTAGGCGATCTCCTTCAGGCGAAGTCGGGGGAGGGCAGGGCCACCGGCACGCGGTCGCTGTGCCAGGGGAAGGCATAGGTAGGCGTGCGGGCGAACCGGCGCAAGCCCAGGTCCAGGCGCGCACTCGTCGCGGGTGGCAACTGCACCTCTAGGTGGGGCCCGTCGACGGCCTGGGCGGCGGCGCCATCCAGCTCCACCGCGGTGAAGGAATGCTCAGCGAAGGCGCCGGCCTGCACGATCAGCGTGCGGCTTTCGGGCCCCACGTTGACCAGCTCGACGCCGGCCTTGTCCGCCTGCAGGTCGTAGACCAGGGCGGCCACGTCGGGAGGTAGGCCGGCGCGGCGGGCGTCAACGTCGAAGTAACGCACGGTCGCCCGCAGCAGGCCGCCGTTGTAGATGCTGTGGGGTGCTCCGAGCGTCATCTGAGTCAGTCCCTTGGTGACCACCGGGTTGGGTGGCTCGTAGTTGTCCTCGACCAGCTGGTCGGGACGGCGGTCATCCGCCTCAATGGTGGCCGTAGCCTCCTCGACGTAGCGCAGCTCGGCCCGCATGAGCTGCTCCGGCCAGTCCGGGT
>CAJWOB010000355.1 GCA_913043885.1 uncultured Spirochaetaceae bacterium
GGCGACCGCCGTTCCAGCGGCCGCCGCCCCGACGCCGGTGGCACCGTCGCCGCCGTCGCCACCGGCCGCCTCCGGCAACGGCCGTATGGCCATCTCGCCGCGGGCGCGCCGCGCTGCGCGACAGATGCAGGTGGACGTCGCAGCGATCACCGGCTCGGGACCGCGCGGCAGAATCGTCGAGAGGGACGTCGTCGCGGCGGCCGGGCAAGCGGCGCCTGCGTTACCGGCGACAACCGCACAGCCGGCGCTGGCTGCCGTCGCAGTTGGCGAGCGCACACCGATTCGGGGCGTTCGCAAGCTCATAGCGGAGCGGATGCACGCATCGCTGCGCGATACTGCGCAGCTGACGCTGAACGCCGCTGCGGACGCCGAGACCATGCTGGCGCTACGCGCGGCGCTCAAGACGAAGGCTGCCGTCGCCGAGCCAGACACGCCGCAGGCGGCGTTGGGTGGCATTACCCTCAACGACCTGGTGATGTACGCGGTGGGGCGTACCCTTCCGGCGTTCCCCGAGCTCAATGCCGTTACCGGATCGACAGCCGGCGAGGGGGAGTGGATCGAACGATTCAGCGACGTCCACCTCGGGTTCGCGGTGGATACCGATGTCGGCCTCATGGTCCCGGTGGTGCGCGACGTCCACGCGGTAAGCCTGCTCGAGCTCTCGCAGCGCGCGGCTGCTTTGGCTGAAGCAGCTCGCAGTCGCACCATCGCCCCCGACCAGCTGCAGGGCGGCACCTTCACGGTGAGCAACCTTGGGGTGTTCGGCATCGAGTCCTTCACTCCTGTGCTCAACACCCCACAGGTGGCGATCCTCGGGGTCGGCGCGGTGGTGCTGAAGCCGGTGATGGCCGACGGCGAGGTAGCCCACCGCCGACAAGTGGGCCTGAGCCTTACCATCGACCATCGCGTGGTGGATGGTGCGCCGGCAGCGCGCTTCCTGCAGGCGCTGGCGGAGTCCATCGCCGACATTGATCTGTTGATGGCCACCTGAGGAAGCGGCAGTGCCCAAGTCGATTCGCATCGATCCCGCCCGGGTGCGCGAGCCCGGGACGCTGCAGCCGCCGCCTATTCCGCTGAACGAGTACCAGCCGGATGCGGCCGCGGAGCTGGAACGCTGGGGTAAACCCGCGCTCCGGGCCGCCTACAGCGACATGCTGCTGATCCGGGAGTTCGAGACCATGCTCGGTGCGATCAAGATGCAGGGCGCGCATCGCGGCGTCGAGTACAACCACCGCGGCCCGGCCCACCTGACCATCGGCCAGGAAGCGGCAATCGTCGGCCTGTGCCTCCCACTGCGCACCGAGGACATGGTGTTCGGCTCCCATCGCAGCCACGCCGAGATCCTGGCAAAGTCGATGCGGGCGATCCGCGACGGCGACCCCGACCACCTGCAGCGGGTGATGGAGGCGCACCTCGATGGCGACACCCTGCGCGCCACCGAACGCATCGATCCCGGCGATGGCGGCACCGCCGCGGTAGCCCGTGCGTTCATCGTCTACGGGCTACTCGCCGAGATCTTCGGGCGCGTCACCGGGGTCAATCGCGGTCTCGGTGGATCCATGCACGCCTTCTTCGCCCCCTTCGGCAGCATGCCCAACAACGCCATCGTGGGCGGCTCATCCGGCATCGCCGTAGGCGCGGCGCTGTTCAAGCGAGTCAACCGCCGCGACGGCATCGTCATCGCCAATATCGGCGACTCGGCCATAGCGTGTGGGCCGACGTGGGAGGCGATGAATCTGGCCGCCATGGATCAGTACCGCACCCTGTGGGAGGAAGAGGTCGGCGGCGCGCCCCCGATGTTGTTCAGCTTCATCAACAACTTCTACGGCATGGGCGGCCAGACCGTGGGCGAGACCCTCGGCTTCGACGTGCTAGCGCGGGTGGGCGCGGGGTTGAGCCCGCACGCGCTGCACGCCGAGCGTGTGGATGGCTACAACCCGTTGAGCGTGGCCGCCGCGGTGGCCAACAAGCGCGAGCTGTTGCTGGCGGGCAAAGGGCCGGCGTTGCTGGACACGGTCACCTACCGCATCGCCGGGCACTCGCCGGCGGATCCGGGCACCTACCGCACCCGCGAGGAGATTGCCGAGTGGCAGGCGGTCGACGGCCTGCGCGGCTATGGCCAGTACCTCACCGAAAACGGGTTGGCCACGGCCAGCGAGCTGGAGCGGGAGCAGGAGCAGGTCGCCGCGTTGATCGAACGCGTGCTGCGGGCGGCGGTCTCGCCGGAGGAGTCGCCGACGGTTGCGACCACACCGACCCTGATCGAAGAGGTGATGTTCACCGCAACGGACAGGGCATCGGACAGCGCCGCCAGCGAGTCCGGCTCGGCCGGTCAGCCGCGCCCCGACTCGACCGACGGCAACCCGCGGCTGACCGCTCTGGCGAAGCGCAGTCGGTTCGGTCTGGCAGAGGACGGATCGGCACTTCCCGCGTCTGGCACCATCACCATCCGCGACGCGCTGTTCGAAGCGCTGGTGGACGGCTTTCACCGCGATCCGACGTTGATCGCCTACGGCGAGGAGAATCGCGACTGGGGCGGCGCGTTCGCGGTGTACCGCGGCCTCACCGAGATGCTGCCCTACCACCGGCTGTTCAACACGCCGATTGCCGAGGCCGCTATCGTCGGCAGCGCCGTCGGCTACGCCATGGCGGGCGGCCGGGCGGTGGTCGAGCTGATGTACTGCGACTTTCTCGGTCGGGCGGGCGACGAGGTGTTCAACCAGATGGCCAAGTGGCAGCCGATGTCGGCCGGGGTGCTGCAGCTGCCATTGGTGCTGCGGGTGGCAGTCGGTTTCCAGTATGGCGCACAGCACTCGCAGGACTGGTCGTCGATCTTCGCCCATATCCCCGGCCTCAAGGTCTACTACCCCGTCACCCCCTACGACGCCAAGGGAATGCTGGAGCTGGCGCTGACCGGCAACGACCCGGTGGTCTTCATGGAGAGCCAGCGGCTCTACGACCGCGGCGAGGAATTCGTGGCGACAGGTGTGCCGCGCCACGGCTACACGGTCACCGAGGGCGAGCCGGTGGTGCGCCGCGAGGGCAGCGATGTCACCATCATCTGTCTGGGCGCGGTGCTGTATCGCGCACTGGAGGCCGCGCAGCTACTCGAGGCCGAGCACGGCGTCAGCGCCGAGGTCATCGACCTGCGCTTCCTCAACCCCCTCGACTACGCGCCCCTGGTAGCGTCGGTGGAGAAGACCGGCCGGGTGCTGCTGTGCTCGGACGGCTGCGATCGCGGCAACTACCTGCACACCGTGGTATCCAAGCTCACCGGCAGCTGCTTCGACTCGCTCGATGCGCCGCCCTACGTGCTCGCGGCCCGATTTCTCGGTCCAGAGTTCCCTGCCCTTATCGGCAGCCTCACCGGCCTAGTA
>CAJWOB010000356.1 GCA_913043885.1 uncultured Spirochaetaceae bacterium
CGCGGGACCAAGGAGGAGGACTGCAAGAACTGCAAGGTCGGCCCCGAGCCGCGCCAGCTCGCGCCCAACCTGGACGCGATGGAGGTGGACCTGTACTACTCGATGCGCAAGTACTGGGGCAACATGCGCGAGCTGGTCCGCACCGTCCTCCGCTGGCAGGGCGCCGACGCCGTCGCGGCCGAGGAGCTGGCGGCGCTTGACGTGGTGTGGCTGGAGGAGCCGCTGCCCCGGGAGCAGATCGCGGATCTCGAAGCGCTGACGCGGCGCAGCCCGATACGGATTGCCGGCGGGGAGGGCGACCACGGGCTGGCGGCGCAGGAGCGACTGCTGGCCAGCGACGCTTACCACGTGCTGCAGCCGGACGCTGCCAGCACCGCCGGGTTGTCGGCAATGCGAGGCTGGGCCGCCGCCGCCGCGCGTACCAACCGCTGGTTCGTCCCCCACCATGGCGGGTCGGCACTCGGTATGGCCGCACACCTACATCTCGGTGCCACGCTGACCAATTCGCCGTATGTGGAGTACATGCTCGACCCGCCGTGGCGGACGATGGAGAGCTTCCAGATGCTCCACGGCGTGTTCCCCGAGCCGATCCCGCTACACGCCGACGGCTCCGCAGTGGCGCCGGATGGCCCCGGCTTCGGACTGCCCGTCGACGAGGCGGCAGCGCGCCGCCTGGCGGTGGTCTGATAGTCTGAGGCATGTCGCTGACGCCGGCGCAGCTTGCCGAGTTCGACGATGCCGGGTTCGTGGTGCTCCGCGACCTCCTGAGTACGGTCGAGAAACGCCGTCTCCAGGAGGGCGTGCTGCAGGAGTATCAACGCCAGCACGGGTTCGATGCGTCCAGCCTGGCCGCAGGCAAATACTCTCTCACCGAAGCGAGCATGCCTGTGGCGGACGTCAACTTCATCGTCGACCACGCCGACCTGATCGCCGCCATCGAGCAGGTGCTCCGAGCCGCCGCCCGGGTCATGTCGTTCGTGTTCTACCTGAAACCGCCCGGCTCGACCGGAACCGTCGGCGATTACCGGGGCACCCACGATGGCGCGCACTGTGATTACAAGCCATTTCGTCCCGTGGGCTCATCGCTCAACTGGATATTCGCCATCATCCCCTTGGTGGACTACACGCCCGATATCGGGCCGCTGACGGTGTCCCCGGGGTCTCACCGGCTCACTTTACTGCGCCCAGCGGGCCGGGTTACCAGGGTGGACCGGGCCACCGCCGATCAGCTGGCGCCCTTCGTCGATCCCGAGCTGCGGGCGGGGGACGTGCTGCTGATGCACGGCTTCATGTGGCACGCGGCGTCGCTGAACCGGTCGAAGCGCCTCCGCTACGGCCTCTACAGCAAATACATGGCAGCCGAAGCGCCACCGGCCTGTGGGCCCTACCTGTTTACCGATCGATCGTGGCGGGTGCTCGCCGATGCCGAGAGGCGGGCGGACCTGCTCGCCAACCACTCGGATCTGCTGGTGACGGATACGCGGCTGATGGTGGCGCGTCACGGCCAGGCGCTGCTGATCGAAAGCGACGACGGCCGCTGGGGGCTCCCCGGGGCGTCGGCGCAAACCAGCCGCAAGCGCCCCGCGACGGATGCCGACAACGTCATCGCTCATCTCGAGGAAGCGGTTCCGGGCCAGCTCGGTGGCACTCCGCGCTGGATGAGCTACGCAGGCGACTTCGCAACGCAGGCGTCCGCGGACGGAGCCGGGCTCAGCCGGGTGTACGCATATCCCGATGAGGAAGACCCGTGGGTGGACAGCCATCTCGCCGCGCCTTCGGGGAACGGCCGCCGTCGACATCGCTGGATGGACGCCGCCGAGCTCGACGCGGCGGTCGCCGCTGGTAACGTCCGCGAGCCTTTCGCCGCCGAGGCGCTCGATACCTGGCTACGCGACGACCTGGTCAGAGGAGTGGGTCAGTCCAGCGCCACCGCTCATCGCGACCCGGCATAGGGCGGTCGGCCGGCAGCTCTATTGAGATGCCCGAGCCACCAGTAGTCGGCGCCAGGAGGCGAAGGCTGGCTCGGGCCGGGATCAGGTGCCGGCGGCCGACGCGGCGCGCAGGTGACGGAATCCAACCATCCGGCCGCTCTCCTCGTCGAACAGCCGCAGCGGAAGCGACTTCAGGCTCTCCCAGAGGGTAAGCACCTTCACCTTCGCGAAATCGGGGTGCTGTCCATGACAGCGCTCCAGATAGTAGTTGGGCACCCGGGGATTCAGGTGGTGAATGTGATGGAACCCGATGTTGCCGCTGAAGAACTGCAGCAGCCGCGGCAGCTTGTAGTAGGAGCTGCCGTCGATGGCGGCGGCAACGAAGTCCCACTTCGACGACCGCGCCCAGTACACGCCCTCGTATTGGTGCTGCACGTAGAACAACCACAGCCCGCCGGCTGAAGCGATCGCGTATACGGAGAGCTGAATGAGCAGGTACTTGGGAAGGCCAAGCAAGAGGATGCCGCCGGCGGTCAGCCCGACGACGGCGATGTTCGTCAGGATGATGCTGCGTCGCTCTCGCGGTCCGGTCTGCCGCGTCCAGAGCCGACTCATGATGAGGAAGTTGGCCGTACCCAATAGCAGAAACACCAACGGATGTCGGAAGAAACGGTAGACGATGCGGTTCCAGCGCGAACTGCTGCGGTACTCCTCGACGGTCATGGTCGGGAAGTCGCCGTGTCCACGACGATCGAGGTCGCCCGCGGTAGCATGATGGCGGGCGTGGGAGCTCCGCCAAGCGCGGAATGGTGTGAGAGTAATGGCGCCGATGACTGCGCCCACGGCGTCGTTTAGCCAACGACTGCTGAACAGCGAGCCATGGGTAGCGTCGTGGAAGAGGATGAAGCTGCGGACAAAGAAGCCAGCCGCCGGTGGGGCCAGGACCAGGGCCAGCCAGGGCGAGATGTCCGCGAGCAGCCACATCGTCACGAGGAGGGCGAAGTAGGGGACAAGGGACGTGAGGAGCTCCAGCAGTGAGCGCCTCATGCTCGGCTCCTGGTAGGGGCGGGTGGCGCCCAGCAGCTGATGACGTGTCTCTAGTGCGGAGTCGGTAGCGGAGTCGGTGGTTGTGGACATTAGTTCGGTTTGAAAGGATTCGTATAGAAGGATGCTGCGCCAGGGCCGGGCTGGCAACACGGGATAGCGGAAAGCACTGATCTAGAGCGCACCTACAGCACGATCCCCTTCATTTTCCGTCGCAGCATCGGCGAGACCGGTGATTACAGCGGCGCGCTGTTCGACGGCGACTTCTCCCTCACGCTCGCGGAAGCGCAGCAGTGCAAGCACCAGCTGGTCCTCGACAGCCTGCAGCTGCAGCCCGGCCAGCAGTTCATCGATCTCGGCTGCGGCTGGGGCGGCCTTCTCTCCAGTGG
>CAJWOB010000357.1 GCA_913043885.1 uncultured Spirochaetaceae bacterium
TGTCTTGAACAAGGGGTCATCTCCGCATATTTTCTGCCCGAGGGCATATTGTATGGTTGCCCGGGGGTCTTCAGCGCGAAGCACCGCATGTCCGTAGCCGAAGATCAGGCCGCCATTGGCCAACTCGTCGCGCACAAACTGTTCGACGACATCGGGATCGGTACTCCCGACACGGCGCACAAAGTCGAGACAGTCCTGGTTGGCGCGGCCGTGCAGCGGTCCGTACAGACCGGCCATGGCGGCGTTGAGGCTGCTGTACATGTCCGTGCCGGCGCTGGCGACGGTCTTGCCGGTGAAGGTGGAGAGGTTTCCACCGCCGTGGTCCATGTGCAGGATGTAGAAGGTGCGCAGCAGGCGGGTGAGCTTGTCCGTGTCACCGCCGGGAACGCCCAGCATGTGCACGAAGTCCTCGATGAGGCCCTTGTTCGGGTCGCTCGGGATGGGGTCGCCCCAGCCGCTGCGGATGCGGAAGATGGCGGCCACCAGCTCGGGCAGTCGCGCCATGACGTTGTAGGCGTCTTCCAGCAGGTCACCGGTCTTGCTGGTCATGCCGAGCAGGATGAGTCCGGTGGTGAACCACTCCATCGGGTGGCCTTCCTTGGGCAGACCCTTCAGGACATCGATGACCTGGGACGGCACGCCGCGGCGCGCGATCAGCTTGCCGGTGAACTCCTCGAGCTGTTCGTCGGTGGGAAGCTCACGGTGCAGCAGCAGGTAGACGACGGCCTCTTCGTCCAGCTCGGCGAGTTGGTCGATGGTGTATCCGACGTAGGAGACGCCCTCGATCGGATCGACCTTCGAGGTGCGGCAGGTACCCACCGGAACGCCCCGGAGTCCCTTGTTCAGATGCGCTCGAGTAATCTCGAACAAAACCTCGCTGTTCGCGTCATCAGCCATGATCTGCGGCCCCTGTGTACGTGGTGGAGGGGCAAGTAAGGCAGTGCCGACCCCGTGGCAACGGCGGACGGTGGGGACCTTGTCAGTTCCTGCCAGCCCGACCGGTCCGACTGCAATCGGCCCACGCAGACGCAGAAGCGCCGCCCGTTCCGGGGGTGGACCCGGTCGGACGGCGCTGCGGAAGAAGACTCGACTTCGCTATTCGCGCTCGAACAGCTCCGACCAGATCAGGTTCCGGTTCATGAGCGAGATGTACTCGAGGCTGATGCCCTTGGGGCAGGTGGCCTCGCACTCCCCGAGGTTCGAGCAGGCACCGAAGCCCGCTTCGTCCATGGCGGCGACCATGGCCGAGGTCCGATCGTACTTCTCGGGCTCGCCCTGCGGGAGGATGTTCAGGTGCGCGAGCTTCGCTGACGTGAACAGGCTGGCCGAGCCGTTGGGGCACGATGCGACACAGGCGCCGCAGCCGATGCACGTGGCGGCGTCGAACGCTTCATCCGCGATGGCCTTTTCGATGGGCAGCGCGTTGGCGTCCTGACCGGCACCGGTACGCACGGAGACGTAGCCGCCAGCCTGGATGATGTCGTCGAAGGCGGAGCGGTCCACGATGAGGTCGCGCAGGACCGGGAAGGCCTTGGCGCGGAACGGCTCGAGCGTGATGGTGTCGCCGTCCTTGTAGTGACGCATGTGCACCTGGCACAGCGTGGCGCCGTCACCGGGGCCCTGGGCCCGACCGTTCACCATGCAGCCGCACGAGCCACAGATGCCTTCGCGGCAGTCGTGCTCGAAGGCGATGGGCTCGATGCCCTCCTCCAACAGCTTCTCGTTGAACACATCGAGCATCTCCAGGAAGGACATGTCCTCGATGATGCCATCGTGCTCGTAGGTCTCGAACTTCCCCGGTGCATCGGGGCCGGGCTGGCGCCATACCTTGAGGGTGATCTTCACTTGTAGCTCCGCTGCGATGGAAGGACGTACTCGAACGTGAGGGGTTCTTTGTTCCGGATGGGTGCGGCGTCGGGGCCGGCGTACTCCCACACGGCGTTGTGCTGGAAGTTCTCGTCGTCTCGCAGCGCCTCGCCCTCGGGAGTCTGGTACTCCTCGCGGAAGTGGCCACCGCAGGACTCTTCCCGGGTGAGCGCGTCGCGCAGCATGATCTCGCCGAACTCGAGGAAGTCGGCCACTCGACCGGCCTTCTCCAGCTGCTGGTTGAGCTGCTGTCCGGTCCCGGGCACGCTGACCCCGCTCCAGAACGCCTCGCGGATGGCCGGAAGCTCCTCGAGCGCCTTGGTGAGGCCCTCTCGGTTGCGCGCCATGCCACAGTGCTCCCAGATGAGCTTGCCCAGCTGACGATGGTAGTGGTCGGCGCTCTTCTTGCCGCCGACGGCCAACAGCTTCTCGGTCTTGGCCACGACGTCGGCCTCGGTGTCGCGGAATGCCGCGTGTTCGGTGTCGTCGAACCCGTGCTTCTGCGGCGCCAGGTAGTGACCGATGGTGTAGGGCAGCACGAAGTAGCCGTCTGCCAGGCCCTGCATCAGGGCGGAGGCGCCGAGGCGGTTGGCCCCGTGGTCACTGAAGTTGGCCTCGCCCACGGCGAACAGGCCGGGGATGTTGGTCATCAGGTTGTAGTCCACCCACAGCCCACCCATCGTGTAGTGGGACGCCGGGTAGATCTTCATGGGCGTCTCGTACGGATTGTCGCCCGTGATCCGCTGGTACATGTCGAACAGGTTGCCGTAGCGCTCCTCGACCTTGCTGCGGCCGAGGCGGTTGATGGCGTCGGCGAAGTCGAGGTACACGCCGGCACCGCCCTCCACCACGCTGTGACCAGCGTCCACCATCTTCTTGGCAGCGCGGGAGGCCACGTCTCGCGGCACGAGGTTGCCGAAGGTCGGGTAGATGCGCTCCAGGTAGTAGTCGCGCTCGCTCTCGGGAATCTCGCTGGCCCTGCGGTAGTCCCCCTTCTTCTTGGGCACCCACACACGGCCATCGTTTCGCAGCGACTCGCTCATCAGCGTGAGCTTGGACTGGTGGTCGCCCATGACCGGGATGCAGGTCGGGTGGATCTGCGTGAAACACGGGTTGGCGAAGCCAGCGCCGCGCTTGTAGGCGCGCCATGTGGCGGTCACGTTGCAGCCGCGGGCGTTGGTGGACAAGTAGAAGGCGTTGCCGTACCCGCCGGTGGCGAGCACGACGGCGTCTGCTGCGTGGCGCTCGATCTTTCCGGTGAGGAGGTCGCGGGTGATGATGCCCTTGGCGTGGCCATCCACCAGCACGATGTCCAGCAGCTCGCTGCGGCTGTGCATCTTGACCTTGCCCTTCTGGATCTCCTTGGAGAGCGCCGAGTAGGCGCCGAGCAGGAGCTGCTGGCCGGTCTGGCCGCGGGCGTAGAACGTACGGGAGACGAGCGCACCGCCGAAGGAGCGGTTGGCGAGC
>CAJWOB010000358.1 GCA_913043885.1 uncultured Spirochaetaceae bacterium
CAGGTCTAGCGCTCGCCACATGTAGCGACCCCCTAGGCCTTCAGCCAGCGGTCGAACACCAGCGTCGCCAGAGCGAAGGCGGCCACGGCCAGAGCAAGCAGCGCCACCAGGTTGAGGGTCAGCAGGCTCTCGAGGCCAGTGACCGCATGCCGGAACAGGTTCACGCCGTAGTACATCGGGTTGCCGCGGGCGATGGTGCCGACCACCGGAATCTGGTCGACGGGAAACAGCGCACCCGACAGCAGGTACACCGGCAGCATCACGAACCCGGTGACGATCGTGAAGCTCTCCGCATCCTGCAGGAAAGCCGCCATCAGCAGGCCCAGCGACACGAAGATGAACGAGATGAACACGATCGAGGCCAGCAGCAGCAGCGGCGCGTAGAGCCCGAGGTCGGTAAAGGCGAAGAGGGCGCCGACGATAAGCAGCGTCTGCACCAGGGCGACGGTGATGCGCGCGGCAACCTTGCCGAGGATGATCGACGAACGGGATACCGGCGCCACGACGATCTCGCGCAGGAACCCCTCCTTGCGCTCGGTAGTGAGGTTGATGCCGCCACTGAAGGAGCTGCCGGCGATGCTCATGACCAGAAAGCCGCTGGCCAGGAAGCCACTGATACCGATACCGCCACTGAAGCGACCACCCATCAGCTCCGTCGGCACCAGCGCGCCGATCGGCAGCGCCACCAGCACGATCATCAACACCGGGAAGGCCAGCTGCGACACGATGTAGGCGCTGTTGCGTCGAAACCGCGTCATCTCCCGCAACCAGATGGTGTAGCTGTCGGCAAAGAGCGAGGCCGTCATTCCGCGGCCGCCTGCAGTGTGCGGCCGGCGAAGTGCAGAAACACGTCGTTGAGCGAGGCGCGCTCGATGGCGATGCCCTCCACATCGTGGTGCTGGAAGTAGCGGATGACGTCGAACAGATGGCGTTCGCTGTCGCGCACCGTCAACCGTAGCTCGCGGGGAGACGCGCGCTCCACTCTGATCTGACCGTTGCCGGCCAGGGACTCCAGGTCCGCGTCGTCGAGCCCGCCATCGCCCATCTTGATGGTGATGATGTCCCCACCCACCGCGCGCTTGAGCTCCGCCGGCGTGTCCAGGGCCACCACTCTGCCATCGTTCATGATGGCGATGCGGTCGCACAGCAGGTCCGCTTCCTCCATGTAGTGGGTGGTCAGCACGATGGTGACCCGGCCCGAGCTCTTGAGCCGCTGGAGATGCTCCCAGATGCGCTCCCTGGCCTCGGGATCAAGGCCGAGGGTGGGCTCGTCCAGAAACAAGACCGACGGCTGGTGCAGCATCGACCGCGCAATCTCCAGCCTGCGTTTCATCCCGCCCGAGAAGGTCTTGACCAGATCGTTCTGCCGGTCGGCCAGGCCGACCAGCTCGAGGCTGTCGTCGATGCGCTCGGCGTGGCGGTCGATCTTGTACAGCCGCGTGTGGAAGCGCAGGTTCTCGCGGGCGGTCAGGTCGAGGTCCAGCGTGGTCTCCTGAAACACTAGACCGACGTGACGCCGCACCGCCGCCGGCTCGGCGCGGAGGTCGCAGCCCTCCACGGTGGCACGGCCGGCTCCCGGTCGCAGCAGCGTGCACAGGATCGATATGGTGGTCGTCTTGCCGGCGCCGTTCGGGCCGAGCAGCCCGAACACCTCGCCGCGGGCAATGTCGAACGACACCCCATCCACGGCAGCGACCTTGCCGAAGCTCTTGGTCAGGCCGGCGACGGAGACCGCGGCCGCCGCCTCGGGGTCCGTGGGGGTATGGAGGTGTGCCACTCCGGGAAGGTACTGCCGCCGCGGTCACCCGGCGAGTCGGCTGAGCGCCGGCGTCCCTGAGCGCGAGACGCCACGCCATGCGCGGCGTCGGCTCCCCGCGCAGACTGAGAAGCGTGAGAGTAGGACTACTGGCGGCCACCGCCACTCTCGCCCTCGTCGCATGTGCAACCCAGCAGGAGGCCGATCCTGGCGTCGACTCCGCGACCACCGGCGAGAGCGGCACCACCACTGCGCCGGCAGCGACCACGCCGGCCACGGCGACCGCCACCACCCCGGGAGCCGATCCGGCACCCGTTGCGGATCCGCCCGAGGTCGGCGAGTACGACCTCGACCAGCTGTTGGCAACGCTGGTGCGGTTGGAGTGGATCGCCCTCGAGGGCGAGGCATTGCTCGACTTCCTCGCCCACTCGACCCGGGCCACCGACGCGCTCATGAAGATGCACAGCTTCGGCCCGATGGGGTTCCGTCCCGGGCAATCCGCCCGCCTGGTGTCCTCCCGGGACGGATAGGTAGCCGGGGTGGTGGAGCAGACACTCCTCGCCCAGGACGATCACTACGAGTCGTGGCGAATGCGTTACACCACCGGCTTCGACGACGGCGTGCCGCTGGATCTCCGCTTCCAGCCGGAGGGTTCCAACGCTCTCGCCTACGTGCCGACGCGGATGCTGGTGGAGCGCGATCGGCTCGTCGCCGAGGGCGGGCGAGCAGAGATGCAACCCCTCATGAGCGAGATCGTCGCTGAGGAGCTCGCCGAGACCTACCGGCGGGCGGTGCCCAATGCCGAAGTCGTCGGCGAGGAGGTGGTGGTCGTCGCCGATGCCGCCTACGCCTCGGTCCACGTGCTGGTCGGCGGCGACGGCGCCACCCAGCTGCATCTGTATCTGTCACCCCACGCGCCGGGCTACTTGGTGCTGGCCGAAGCCTTCGTCGGGGAGGACACCGCCCCCCGCTTTAGCACGGTCCTCGAGGTAACCGAAGCGGCCACAGACACCATCTTCCCCGATGCACGTCGGGTCACCGACGACGACCTTCACCTGGTGCAGGAGGAGCAGGAGCGAGCACGGCTGGCCGTCGAAGGGGAGCGTCGACGCTCCGGTGGCGCTGTCGGTGGGAGAACCCCATTTCGGCAGCGTGGCGCCCGGCGGCGCCAGCTACTACCGCATCGACGTGGACCGGCGCAGCAATGTGTACATCGAGATGAGCGAGACCGACGGACACGCCGGTATCGAGTACTTCGCCACGGATGCCAGCTTCGACTCGTGGCTCTCGGCGTCCAGTGGCGGCGACCCCTCGCAGCAGATCACCCCCGCCCTTCCCGGCAGCTACTACCTCCTGGTGCGCGACCTCGACGACGACCCGCTGGTGGGCGTCAGCTACTCCATCGCGGTGCGGCAGGACTTCGTGCTTATTCCGACCAGTGTGGGGAGCCAGGAGCAGATCGAGCTCCATGCCCGCTCGGTGCGACTCGGCCGCGCACCCGAGGGCCACGTGGAGCTGGCCGAGACGCTGCGCTCAGACGGGGTCAAC
>CAJWOB010000359.1 GCA_913043885.1 uncultured Spirochaetaceae bacterium
CGACCACCGGCGACGCCAATAACTGCCGCATCCACGAGTTCCTGACCCACGAGCAGATGGAGCTGGCCAACGAGCGCGGCTTGTGGGTGACGATGCACCTCTCGCGCAGCGATGGCTGCGGTGACGAGCACAACCTCGCCGACCTCGAGGAGTACACCACCAAACGCTACCCGCGCATCAAATGGATCCTCGCCCACTGCGCTCGCAGCTTCACCTACTATCCGCTACAGCTCGGCGTGGAGCGGCTCCGCGACATGCCCAACATCTGGTACGACACTTCAGCGGTCACCGACGTGATGGCGCAGTACACGCTGGTGAAGGCGGAGGATCATCGGCGAGTGATGTACGGCAGCGACAACATGGTCGCCAACGCGTTTCACGGCCACTACGTGGCGATGGGACGGTTCTGGTACCAGGTGAGCTCGCCGCCGGTGGCCGAGAAGGCGCAGATCCACACCACTCACCGGCCCGTCATCTCGATCTACCAGCAGCTGTTGTGCCAGCTGCACGCCTATCGGCTGGCCGAGCTGGAGCGGTCGCAGATCGAGGACATCTTCTTCAACAACGCCGCGGAGGCGTTCGGCCTCGACCGCGACGCATAGCCGGCTGCCCCGTCGAACAGCGGCGGTAGTCGGCGCCCACGCTGCGCGCCACCATCAGCCGCGTGAGCGGGTTGAACGGCCGTGCCAGGCCGCCGCGGCCCCCGCGCACCCGCGGCCTGAATGGTGGCGCCCCCATCCGGCCGCGGCGGCACCTGGCGGGTGACAACGAGCTCCGGGTGGTGTCGATGCGCACCCGCGCGTCCGGCTCGAACTCCACCACCTCGAACGACGAGCCAATCTCGCGCCCGAGAAATGAGGCCACCTGACCGTGGGTCGAGCCGGCGCGGAGCGGCGTGTTTGCGGTTGCTATTCGGCAGGCGTCGAGCGGACGTCCACCTCGACCTCCACTTCTACTTGCCACGCCGGGTCCAGCAGCGTCGCCACGCGAAGAGCCGTGGCTACCGCTCGCGCCGAGCCGAAGAACGCGCCGTGGGCCTCCGCTGCCGCTTCCCAATCGGTCTCTGGCGTCAGGTACAGGCGCGTGCGCACGGCGCCGGCAAGTGCTCCGCCTAGCTGCTCTACGGCGCGTTGGGCGATTTCGAAGCAGCGGCGTGTTTGCGCGTCCACGTCTCCAGGGGCGTAGGGCCCGTGCTGGTCGATCGGCGCTGTCCCGGCGACCAGGATGCGGTCGCCGATGCGGAGCGCACGGCAGAAGCCCACGGCGCTCTCGTACGGTGATGCGGAACTGACACGCTGGGTAGCCACGCGTTCAGACTACTCGATGGCGGCGAGCCCGCCGCAATCGCCGAGCTGCCGATAATCGGCACAGAGCCACGATGGCCGGCAATTCCAGTAGTCAAGCCTCACGGGTGCGCCAGACGCAGGGGAGGCGCAGAATGGAGCTGGCGCTAGTGCTGTCCGCGTCGCGCCACGGGCTGGGCAGCTTCGGGCACGCTTGGCATCCGAGCGGCTTGATAGCGGAGGACGAGCAGCTGGTCGGTACCACGTCCTTGCCCGCCGATGCGTGGTTACGTGGCCGCCGTCCGCCGCTGGCATCGCTCGCTAGGTGCCATCTGCCTGGCGGCACCGACCGAGGTGTGCGTGCGCCGCAATCGCTCGCGTGGTCGCAACTCGGTGCCCGAAGCGCCCATCCGCAACCTGGCGTTGCAGCTGGTCCAGCCAACCACTGCAGAGGGCTTCGCCGAGGTGCTCCTGCTGAGATCGACCAGCAAGAAGGCCTAGCCGGATGCCCCCGACCTGAACAGCTACGGCGATGCCGGCCTCGGCGTTCTGGAGATTATCGGCCACCGGGCCTCCGTCGAGCCGTTCAACGTCGTGGCCACGGCGCTGTTCTTCCTGGCGATCGTGCATACCTTCCTCAGCAGCCGCTTCAAGGCCTGGTCCCACCGCCTGCAGGAGGAACACTCGCGGAAGGTGGAGCTGGGGCGAGCGCCTGACGGCTCGTCCAGCATCGGAGCTGGCATTCTCCACTTCCTCGGCGAGATGGAGGTCATCTTCGGGTGGTGGGCGGTTGCCCTCGGCGTGGCCATGGTCGGCGCCCGTGGCTGGGACACCTTCATCCACCACGTAACCGAAAGGAACTTCACCGAGCCGGTGTTCGTCGTGGTGGTAATGGCGCTGGCGGCGAGCCGTCCGATCCTGGTGGCCGCCGACGCCGTGATCGCCCGCGTTGCTCGCCTGTTCGGTAACTCCGTCAGTGTCTGGTGGCTTACTATCATGTCGCTGGGGCCGGTGCTGGGCTCGTTCATCACCGAGCCGACGACGATGACCATCAGCGCGCTGCTGTTGTCGAGGCGGGTGTTCTCGCTGCCGGTGTCGTCCCGGTTTCGCTACGCGACCCTCGGGCTGCTGTTCGTCAACGTGTCAGTCGGTGGCACGCTCACTCCGTTTGCGGCGCCACCGATTCTGGTGCTCGCCCACACCTGGCACTGGGATCTGGCCTACACCCTCGGCGCCTTCGGCTGGAAGGCGTTGCTCGGCATCGCCATCGCCAACACCGCGTACGCTCTCATCCATCGCCGCGAGCTGCACGCCGTCGAGGCGGAGCACCGGCTGCAGCAGCTGCGGCGCAAGGTGCAGGCGGACTTCATTCCGCGCGAGGAGGCAGCGGACGCGGTTGGCGTGGCACTGGGCATTGCGGACATAGAGGTGCGCTTCCTCGACACCGTCCGAGAGCGCGCAGCCACCATGAAGGAGCGGCTACGGCGAGCGGCGCAGGAGAGCTCGGTCCACGAGGGTGCAGTGACCGATGAGCTCATCGACCAGACGCTCGACGAGCGGTTCGAGGAAGTCGCCGCGCAGGAGCTGGCCAAGTCAGTGCCCGGCCTCCTCCCTGCCGGCACCGGAGTCGAGGTGGTGGATCCGGCGTGGGACGAACGCGAGGATCCGGTCGCCTGGTGGGTGACCGTGGTCCACGGCTCGTTTCTGGTGTGGACGGTGACCACCGCCCAATACTCTGCAATGTTCGTCGGCGGTCTGCTGCTGTTCCTCGGCTTCGCCAGCGTCACCGGCCAGTACCAGAACCGTACCGACCTCAAGCCGCCGCTGCTGGTCGGGTTCTTCCTGGCCGGGCTCGTGGTCCACGGCGGGCTGCAAGGCTGGTGGATTGCGCCTCTGCTGGCGGCACTCACCGAGCTGCCACTGATGTTGGGTGCCACCGTGCTCACCGCCTTCAACGACAACGCGGCGATCACCTACCTCAGCTCGCTGGTCCCGGATTTCTCTCCACGGCTGCA
>CAJWOB010000360.1 GCA_913043885.1 uncultured Spirochaetaceae bacterium
GGCGGCGGGCGGTGCAGCAGCTCCACTGCTTCGCGCAGCGGCGGCAGCTGATAGGCCTCGGCCAGCTCCGGTGGCAGCCATTCGGTCAGGTGATTGCCTTTGGCGAGCCAGGCCAGCGCCGCGTCACTGAGACTGCGCAGACGCTGTTGCGACAGCCCTTCGGTGGCGGGGTAAATCGGTGTCAGGGTATCGCTGACCGGCAACGCCTCAGCGCCGTCGAGGTTGTGCAGCTCTGGGTGATAGATTTCCAGTCCGGAGGCGCCCGGCCGTACTTCGCCATAGCAGCGCCAGCGGCTGCCGCGGCTGAGGTTGGCCTTGAGCGCGGCGGAAAAATAGTAGAAGCGCAGGCTGAGGGTACCGCTGCCGTCCTGAATGCGGCAGAGCAGGCTGCGGCGCCGGCCCATGACCACCTCAGCGCCGAGCACTGTGCCTTCGATGACCGCGTCGAGCCCGGGGCGTAACGCGCCAATCGGCGTGACACGGGTGCGATCCTGATAGCGCATCGGCAGGTGAAACAGCAGATCCTGTACCGATGACAGGCCGAGCCGGTCCAGTTTGTCCGCGAGGGCTGGACCAATCCCCTTGAGCACGGTCAGCGGTGTCTGTTCACCCACGCTGTCTCTGGCTCCGTATCAGCTTGACGGTTGATTGACCGAGCACAGACGAATCGAGTCGCTGAGCAGCTCAATGGCTTTCGGACGCGGAAAGCTGGCACGCCAGGCAATGGCGACGGTGCGATACGGCGCTGGTGCCTTGAACGGCTTGGTAACCAGCAGGTCGGAGCTGTAATAGCGGTCGTCGGCAGCAGACATCGGCAGCACGGTCATGCCGATCCCCGAGGCGACCATGTGGCGGATGGTCTCCAGTGAGCTGGATTCGACGGTGGTGTGCTTGTGCTGGTCGTCGCCCTTGCGCAGGGTCGGGCAGGCTTCGAGCACCTGGTCGCGGAAACAGTGCCCTTCACCGAGCAGCAGCAGCTTGTTGTCGTCCAGTTCGTCCAGGGTCACGCTGTCCCGTGCCGCCCAGGGGTGGCTGGCCGGCAGCAGCAGGCTGAAGGGCTCGTCATACAGGGTGCGGGTCAGCACGTCCGGCTCCTGGAAGGGCAGCGCGATGATGATCGCATCCAGCTCGCCGTTGCGCAGCTTGTCGCGCAGCACGTGGGTAAAGTTCTCTTCGATATACAGCGGCATCTCCGGCGCGACCCGATGCAGCTGCGGCACCAGGTGCGGAAACAGGTATGGGCCGATGGTATAGATGGCGCCGACCTTCAGCGGTGCTGCCAGCTGGTTCTTGCCGGCGCTGGCCAGCTCGCGAATACCCAGGGCTTCTTCCAGCACTTTCTGCGCCTGGGCGACGATGCGCTCGCCGATTGGCGTGACACGCACCGCACTCTTGCTGCGCTCAAAGATCATCACGCCGAGCTCTTCCTCCAGCTTCTTCACGCCGACACTGAGGGTCGGCTGTGACACGTGGCAGCGCTCGGCCGCGTGGCCAAAATGCTGCTCCTGGGCAAGGGTAACGATGTAGCGGAGTTCGGTCAGTGTCATCGGCGGTCGTTCTGTAATGGGCAATAGACGCTAGCATAGCCCGTTGTCTAATAGAGTAAAACAATCGTACTGCACGCCGTGAGAGGCGATGTTTGACGCTTTGCTCATCCTGCTGCGTCAGCGGGCTGCGAGCCTGTTACAGTGGGCGCCAACTGACTCAAGAGGAGGCGCGATTGCCATGCCGAGTGTGATGATTGCCGGGTGCGGTGATGTGGGAAGCGAGCTGGGTCGGCGGCTGCTGGCGGAGGGCTGGCAGGTCTATGGCCTGCGCCGCGATACCGCCGCCTTGCCAGCGGGCATTGTGCCGCTAAGATCGGTAGTGTAGAAGTTTTGATATTCTTGACCTTCACCAAGCTCATCGAGCGAAACCGCACCATCCCCACCTCGTGCTCCGAGGTCTTCACGACCGCGGAGGACTATCAGCCTCTGGTGAACATTCATGTGCTCCAGGGCGAGCGTCCCATGGCGACCGACAACAAGAGTCTGGCGCGCTTCGAGCTCCTCGGAATTCCACCCGCGCGGCGCGGTGTGCCGAAGATCGAGGTGAACTTCGAGGTGGACGCCAACGGCATCCTGTCGGTGACCGCGCGCGATCTGGGAACGAACAATGAGCGCCAGATCCGTGTGCGACCGACCTCCGGTCTCAACGAGCGAGAGATCGAGAGGCTGGTCGGTGAGTCCGAGGCCAACCGTTCCGCGGACCTCCAGCGCAAGGAGGTCGCCGCGCTTCGCAACAAGGCCCAGGGCCTCATGTACACGACCGAGCGGAGCCTGGGCGAGCTGGACACCTATCTCACCGATGAAGAGAAGAAGAAGATCCAGCGCGACCTCGAGCGGTGCCGCAAGTCGCTCGAGGGTGACGATCCTGACGTGATCAAGCTGGCCCTCGAGCAGCTGGAGCGCTCCTCCTACCGCATCGCCGAGGTGATGTACGAGGAAGTTGGCTGAGAGGACCGATTATTACGCTGTCCTCGGCGTAGCGCGAGACGCCGCGCTTCCGGCCATCAAGGCCGCTTACCGCAGCCTCGCCAGCGCCCATCATCCCGATCGGAACCCATCGGACGAGGACGCGACGACGCGGTTTCAGTCTCTGGTGGCCGCGTACAGCGTTCTCGGGGATCCGGAGCGACGGGCCGACTACGACGCAGGCCGCCCGGTGGAGGCGGTTCAGGTCGAGCCTGGGGCGCCGTGGGCCGAGGACTTCGGCCGTGTACTCGATCAGCTCTTCGGGGTGGTGGATCGCGTCGCCGTCCCGGGCGGAGACACCCGGTATCGCCTGGAGCTCTCCTTGAGCGACGCGATCCTGGGATGCACCCGATCCTTGAGCCTGCCCCGACCCGGCCCGTGCGCCCCGTGCGGGGGCCGGGGGTTCGACCTGGCGGACCTGCCGACCTTCTGTCCACGTTGCGCGAGCCTGGGCACCCTGGAGCGTAGGCCTGCCCTTCGAAGCGAGCGCGTCTCCTGCCCTGATTGTGAGGGGCGGGGGTATCGGGTGGAGCGCCCCTGTGGCGCATGCGACGGTGCCGGTCAGACCATCACCCGGGCACGGGTGGAGATCGAGATCCCTGCCCGTTCCCACGAAGGGCGGCGACTGGTGGTCCGCGGGGCCGGCTCCCCCGGACGGGGTGGCGCATCGGATGGCGACTGTTTCGTGGAGCTCGAGGTGGGGGCGGACCTCCACCTGAGACCCGAGGGTGACGATGTCCTCGTCGAACGGCCAGTGCCCCTTCCCCAGGCTCTCGCGGGCGG
>CAJWOB010000361.1 GCA_913043885.1 uncultured Spirochaetaceae bacterium
CAATCACTCCCTGCTGCTGCGGCGGCGGCGGCGGCGGCGGCTGCTCCTTCGCCTTTCGACTTCCGCCCAACAAAGGAAACTCGTCGATGTCCTCTTCGGTGGCGTTCAGCAGGTGGAGCTGAATGACGATCTGGGTCCCCTTGGCGAGCTTGAAGCCGGCGCCTGGCGGCGGATCCGGCGGTGGCGGAGAGTGCCGCCTTTCAGTCGCGGCCGCCCCGGCGGCAGGCGATGATGGCGCGTACCGCCTACAGCTACGTGCGCTTCGTTAACCGCAAGGCGGCACGCACCGAGGACATCGCCGGCCGTTCCTTCGCGTTGCTGACGCTGGTCAACCGGCTGCCGTCGGTGGAGGACCCGGAGCTGCCGGATAAAGCGCCGCCGGAATCCGGCCACGGGTCGCAGATGCTGGCGGCGTCCGGCGGCCAGCGGGGCAGTGACGACTTCGGTGAAGTGAGCTACCGGCTTACCTACCACGACCTTTTGGACAACCGCCGCGGCTTTCTGGACGGTGCCCAGATTCAGGGGCTGGGCATCACCCTGCGCAGCACCGAATCCGGCGCCGCCCGGCTTGAAGAGCTGGACCTGGTGAGCATTCGCTCGCCCTTCGTACAGAACCTGCTTCTCGACCGCGTGCTGTCGCCGATCGAGGGCAGCACCGCGGATCTCCTTGACAACACGACGCTGTCTCTCGGAAAGTACTTCGGCAGCGACCTGTTTCTGGAAGCGCTGCTGCGACTGCGGTCGCCCGCCCTTGGCGCCGGAGCCCCCTCAGGCTCCGGACTGGAGTCCGATCTGGAGCTGAGCTTGGAGTGGGCGACACCCTTCTTTCTCCTCGAGTGGTCGTTCATCCCGCAGACGCAGGAGACACTGTATGTCACCGACAATTCGCTGTCCCTGCGCTGGCGTTTGACGTACTAGACAACACGTTGTGCCTAGCCAACTCGTGACCCACCACCGCCACCGCCACGCGGCGTTCGTGGCCCTGCTTGCTGCGCTGTGGCTGTCGCTGGCGCTAGGCGTCGCCCCGTCGCTGGCGGCTCAAGAGGCCGCCGAGTGGTACCTCGACAAGCCGATCGCCGACATTCGCTTCCTCGGGCTGGATGCGGTTGCCGAGTCGGACCTCGAGCCGATTGTGCGGCCCTACCTGGGGCAGGACTTCACCCTGGACCTGTTCTGGGAGCTGCAGAACCGCCTCTACGCCACCGACCTGTTCGACCAGCTGGAGTCCAACGCGGTCCCGGTGGACGACCGTCGCCAGGAGATGGTCGTGGAGTTCGCCGTTACCGAGCGCCCGACGGTTGCGGACCTGACCATTGCCGGCAACCGCCGCATCCGCACCCTCGAGATAACCGACGTGGTGCTGCTCAAGACCGGCGACGTCTTTACCGGCACGGCGGCAAACGCCGATCGCGACGCCATCCGCGCGCTGTACCTGGAGAAGGGATACACCGACGCCCTTGTCGACTACGAAACCGAGCGCGACGAGGAGCAGAACACCGTCGCGGTCACCTTCCGCATCACCGAGGGCTCGCAGGTCACCATCGAGGAGATCCTCTTCGACGGCAACGAGTTCGCTTCCGAAGGCACGCTGCGCCGCCAGATGGACACCAAGCGACGTTCGCTCCTCGATACCGGCGCCTTCGAGGAGGCCAAGCTGCAGGCGGACAAGGCCGGGATAGAGCGCTACTACGCCAGCAACGGCTACATCGATGCAGAGGTGCTGCGCATCGAGCGCGACGTGGTTGAGAACGAGGACGAGAACCGGACATTTCTGCGACTCACGGTGTACCTGGAGGAGGGGGAGCAGTTCACCTACGGAGGGTTTGGATTCGAGGGCAACGGCATCTTCAGCGACGAGGAGCTCGCCGCGCTGGTGCGTCATCGCCCAGACACGGTGCTCAATCGGCAGATCGTCGACACCGACTTTCAGCGCATCCAGGACCAGTACTTCGACGACGGCTACATCTTCAACGATATTCGGCTGGTCGAAGATCGTGATGAGCGTGCCCGCACCATCGCTTTCACCGTGACCATCGTGGAACGGCAGCGCGCCCACATTGAGAACATCATCATTACCGGCAACGAGAAGACCCAGGACTTCGTCCTGATGCGGGAGCTGCCGTTCGAGGTAGGCGACGTCTTCAGCAAGACACAGATCGTGCAGGGGTGGCGCAACCTCCTGAACACCCAGTACTTCAGCGCGGTAACCCCGGACACGGTTGCCGGCAGCACCGAAGGGCTCATGGACGTGCTGATTACGGTGGAGGAGCAACCCACCGCGGACGTCAACTTCGGCCTCACCTTCTCCGGAGCCGAGTTCCCAGTGTCCGGCACCATCGCCTGGAACGAGCGCAACCTGTTGGGCGTCGGCCAGACGCTGGGTGCCGGGATCGAGGTGTCGCCGTTACGACAGGCGATTACCTTGAACTTCACCGAGCCGTGGCTCACCGGGGTGCGCTGGTCGCTGGGCGGCAGCATTCGCTTCGAGCACGACCTGGTGCGCAACGTGCCGCAGGATGTCCTGGCGCCGATCTTCACCACTGAGCAGTGGGAGGCGGGCAACGCGGTGCCCGATCCCTACGACGGGCACCTGGTGGACCCCGATTCCGGCCTGCCCGCTACACAGCAGCAGATCGACGACGAGACCGCGATTACCGACTGGGCATACGCACGCCAGGAGGGCATCGCCATCGACAACGCCTACACGATGGACTACGACGCCCTCGACATCGCGCTCGGCGTCACCACCGGCTACCGAGTCGGCACTCGCCTCGGCTTTCTCGGCGCCACCGCCGGCCTGTCGACAAGCCTGGAGTTCCTTACCTACGACTCCACCATCCTCCGGCCCTACGAGCCGGCGGTACGCGAAAACCTCGACAGCTGGATTCTGGTGGACAGCCTCAGCACTACCCTGTCGTGGGATGCCCGCGATTTCCTGCTCAACCCGAGCAGCGGCTTCCTGCTCAGCCAGTCGGCCAACTTCACCGGCGGCCTGCTGTTCGGAGACCGCCACTTCACCAGGTTGACCACCCGCGCCGAGGCATTCCTCACCCTGTGGGACGTGCCAGTGTTCCAGAACTGGAACTACAAGACCGTGCTCGCGGCTCACAGCGCGTTTGGCGTGGTGCTCCCGCAGCTGTGGGTGCCGGACGGGTTCCGTAACCTCGAGGCCGACAGCAGCGACCTGCTGGTGATCGACGGCACGCGGGTGGCGCGTGGCTGGGATCCGATTACCGAAGGCCACGCGCTCTGGGAGAGCGACCACGTGACCGCGGTGGACACACCGGATCCGG
>CAJWOB010000362.1 GCA_913043885.1 uncultured Spirochaetaceae bacterium
AGCGCACGGATAGCGGGGACGGCTCCGCGCGCGGTATCCGCACGCTATACGGATAGCACCGGCACCACGCACGCGCACTAAGCGCCTGATCCGCAACCGCTATCGCCCGTCGTAGGCGTACGGCTCCTTCCGGGTCAGATAGTGCTCGCCCGGGTCGTCCACCATGCCTATCGCGTTGACGATCGGACAGCCGTCGAATACCGAGGCGCAGCGGGCATCGAGTACGCAATCGCTGTCGCGTTGGATCCAGGCGACGTTGTGCACCATCGCCACCATGAAGCGCGGCGCCGGGCTCGGGTTGGCCACGCCGCGGTGCCAGACCCGCATCTCGCGGATCAGTATCGCCCCTTGCTTGGTGCTGGCACGCACCGGCGGGGCAGTCCGCCGCCGCCGTAGGCCAGGCTGCGGCTGTCGTGCAGCGTCACCCCGCCGTGCTTGAAGAAGCACCACCACTTGCCCTGCTCCTGCCGGTCCGGAAACAGACAGGAGCCGATGCAGCGGCCCATCCGTTCGTCGCTGAAGTCCGGGCCCTTCAGCAGCATCAGCTCGGGATCGCTCCAGTGCTCGAGGTCGTCGTTGCGCATCGTACAGGAGCGAGCGGTCTCGCCTCCGCCGCTGGGGCTGAAGGGGGTGCGGTGGGTCTCCACCGTCATGATCCACTCACCGTCGTGACGGACGATGTTGCCGGGGTCCGTGAAGTTGAGGTCGTCGTCCAGCGGCGTAAGGGTGCGCGGTTCGGTCCACTCGATCAGATCGGAGCTCTCGGTAACGGTCAGCTGCAACTGCACCCGGCCCTGGTCGCGCAGGAACGCCATGCCATAGAACACGCGGAACACGCCGTCGTGGTAGTGGATGGCGGCATCGCGGTGGGCGACCTCGGCGTGGCCGCGCTGGATGATCGGCGTCGGGATGCGCTCCCAGCGGATCGGCGCCATCGACTCACCCTCTGACGCGCGGCGGGGGCGGTCAAGCTGCGAGCGGTCGCGGCGCCGCCGGCGCCGGCGTGGTAGGTTGGATGTAGCTCATGCCCGACAACGAACTGAAGGCCGTCGCTATTACCGAAACTGGGCGCGGCAACACCGGCCACCGCATGCACCTCGCCTTCTCCGCCATCCCGCGAGTGGAGATGGTGGCCATATCCGATCCGGACGAAGCCGGCCGCGCCGCCAGCCAGGCCGAGTGCGGCGCCCCGCGCGCCTACGCCGACCACCGCGAGATGCTGGACAAGGAGCGGCCCGACATCGTCGTCGTCGCCCGCGCCCACTACGACGACGACCGCGTCCAGGAGGCGCTGGATGCCATCAATGCCGGCGCACGCGGCATGTTCATAGAGAAGACCATCGCCGCCTGGCCGCACCAGGCCAGGCTGATTCAGCGCAAGGCGGCGGAGAACGGGGTGGCCACGGTGCTCGCCCACCGCAGCCGCGAGCACCCGGTAATGCAGGAGGTCCGCAGACGCGGGCAGGCCGGAGAGTGGGGGCCACTCACCCGGATTCGGGCCATGGACAAGGGCGACCACCGCGTTGGGGGCTACGAGGCGATGATTCACACACCTCACATCTTCGACGCGATGCTCTATCTGACCGGGGAGGCACCGACCTCGTGCTGGGGTTCGGTGATGCTGCAGGGGCGACCGGCGACGCGAGAGGACGCGCGGGGGGTGACGTTCGACGGCGCCGGCCCGATGGCCGGCGACAGGGTGTCCGCCCACTATCAATTTCCCAGCGGCGTGATCGGTACGTTCGAGTCGATGCCGGTCGGCGACGGTAGCTACGGCAACCATCGGCTGGGCGTGGACTTCTACTTCCAGAACGCGGTCATCACCGCTCGCAACCAGCCGTTCGGTGAGTTCCATCTCTTCCCGCGGGGGGACCTCTTCCCCACCGAGCCAGGCGTGGAGTGGCAGCATCTGCAGGCCGACGACTGGACGCCGTTCGGACACGCCTCCAGCGACCGCAGCAACCAGGTGCTGTGCGAGGACCTGGTGCGGATGGTGGATGGCGGAGCGCCCAACGAGGAGTCGTCGACCATCGACGTCGCCGCTATTGGCGTCGAGATGCTGTGCGGCGCCTACTGGTCCCACCTGAAGGGGCGGCGGGTGGAGCTGCCGCTGAGCGATCTGAGCAACCCCTGGGCTGAAGAGGACTAACCACCCGCATATGCCGCGTCCGCCCAAAGTCCTGCTGGTGATGGTGGATCAGATGCGGTACGACACCGCCGGATTCGCCGGCCACCCGCTGGTAGCGACGCCGCGGCTCGACGGGCTCGCCTCAGCCGGGGTGTGCTTCGAGACCGCCTACTGCCCGTCGCCGGTGTGCAGCCCGGCGTGTGCCAGCTGGCTCACCGGCCAGTACCCCCATGCCCACCAGCAGCTACGCAACTACACCCCGCAGCGGCCGGCGGAGCCGGGCGCGCACCTGCCACCTTCAACGGTGACCATCGGCGACCACCTGGCGTCGGCGGGGTACCACGGCGGCATGGTGGGCTGCTGGCATCTGGGGCGCGACCACGAGCCGCAGCACGGCTTCGACTGGTGGCACGCCTACCGCTACCTCGGCGCGGGCTAAGAGGATCCGCTGTTCGCCTACTTCGAGGAGTGCGGGGTGAACAACGTGTATCTCAAGAGCTCCTCCGCCATCACGCAGTATCGCAACACCATGGAGTTCGGGGTGATCGACGATCCACGCCAGCAGCGCACCACCTGGACGGTCGACCGGGCCCTGGAGTTCCTGGACGAGGCGGACCCCGGGGGGGACGGGGCGGAGCCGTTCTTCCTGTTCGTCAGCATCAAGGACCCCCACCCCATCATGATGGTGCCCCCCGACGTGCTCGCCCGCTATCCGTTCGACCAGATGCCGGTGCCGCCGATGCTCCGCGACCCGCTCGAGGGGAAGCCGTCATTTCATCAGCAGGGGAAGTTCCGAATAGACGAACCGGTCAGCGACGCGCAGATCCAGGAGATGATCGCCCACTACTACGCGCTCATCACTCACATCGACGCGCAGGTCGGCCGGATGCTCGATCGGTTGGAGCAGCGTGGGATCGCCGACGACACGTTGGTCGTGTTCATCAGTGACCACGGCGAGCTGCTCGGCGACCACGGCTTCACCGAGAAGGTGCTGATGTATGAGTCCTCAGTGCGGGGGCCGTGGCTGATGCGCTGGCCCAACGGCATGCCAGCCGGGCAGCGGATTCGGACGCCGGTGGACGGCGTCGACCTGGTACCGACGCTGCTGGAGCTGAGCGGGGTCGCGCAGCCGGACGCCGGCACCGACGCCATCGACGGCCGC
>CAJWOB010000363.1 GCA_913043885.1 uncultured Spirochaetaceae bacterium
GGCGGTCTGCGCCCAGCCGCCGCAACGGCAGCTCGCCGAGTCATAACCGGTGTCCGCCGTAGCGCAGGCTGCGCGCGAGCTACTCGGCAAGTTGCCGCTGGGCACGCCGAAACCGACCGCGTGGCCGCTGCAAAACCCGCTCCTCTATACGATCATCTGGATCGTGTTCCAGACGCCGGTGTGCGCACCCCTGCCCATTCGGCCCTTTCGGCGACCATGAAGGCGCTGGGCTTTGGCGCGGTACTCTGGGATCAGATCCCGACCGCATCGAGCCCGCCCCGCCTCGCCATCGGCGGTGATCCAGGCCGCGAAGGGGCCGCCGCCAGGGATGCCGTCCCAGGCCGAGACCTGCGCCCCGCCTCGCCATCGGCGGGGCGGTGTTCAACGTGATGGCCCACCTGGCACGCCTCGGCGAAGAGGCCGCTCTGGTGAGCGCTGTCGGCAAGGACGCGCTGGGGAATGACGCGGTGGCAGAAGTGGCCGCTATCGGCGTTGCCGATCGCTGGATCGGGCGCGGAGCGGCACGCACCTGCGAGGTGGAGGTGTTGCTGGATGCCCGGGGCGAGCCCAGCTATCGGATTCCGGAGCGCACCTCCTGGGACGCAATCAAACTGGGTGAGGCAGCGTTGAGCGACGTCGCCGACTGGGGTGCCGACAGCCTCTTCTACGGCACCATAGAACAGCGCGACCCCACTTCACGCGCCACCCTGCAGCGCCTGATTGCCGGGCATCCGCAAGCTCGACTGTTCGTGGACCTCAACCTCCGCCCGCCGCATTCGACGCCGGATGCGATTGACTACAGCCTCCGTCACTGCACCGATCTCAAGCTGAACGAAGAGGAGGCCGGGCACGTGGCCAGCCTGGTCGGCTGGCGCTGGAGCGGGCTGGAGAGTTTTTGTGCTGCGGTGGCCGAACACTACGCGATCGACCGCGTGGTAGTGACCGCGGGGGCCGCCGGCTGCTACTTCTTCGACGGTGCCGGGTATGGCCGGGCCGCTGTATATCCCGTTGGCGCCGCCAACCCGAGTAGCACTGGCGATTCCGTTGGCGCCGGGGACGCATTCATGGCGGGCCTCGCGCATCGGCTGTGGGCCGGGCACCCACTCCACGAAGCCTGCGACTTCGCCAATCGCCTTGGCGGGTTGGTGGCGTCGCGCAGCGGGGCGCTGCCTCCCTACTCGCTGTCGGACCTCGCCGACGTCGGACGCCGTTAGTCGTGCAGTAGCGCTGCGAAGAGCGGTTCGGCCGCTACGTCGATCTCGTTGAACGTAATTGCAACCTCGTAGCTGTTGTCCGGCTGCTGGTCGCAGCGGCTGACCTTGCCGTCGCAGCTCACCCACTCGTCGGCCAGGGTCGGCGTCCCGAGCGTGCACGACACACGCGCGTCTACGTCGATCGGGTCAGTGGTGCGGCAGAGCATCCCCGTACGGCTGATGTTGAGGCCTTCGGCGTCCAAGAAGCGGTCGCGGCCGTACGAGAGGTGTGTCAGGCGATGGACCTCGAAACGTGGTTTGCGTCGCTTGGTCATGAGGACACGTCCTCCCTGTAGACGATGGTAGCGTAGCGCCAAATCGCGAGCCGCGCCTACCGCCGCGGGGGCGGGCTACCCCTGCGCTGGCTGAAACCGATATTCGCCGCTGGCCAGCTCGAAAGCGATGGCGTCGCTTGGGCGACGCGGATTGCTCACCCCGGTTACCTCCTCGAGCCGGACTCCATCCTCGACCAGCCCGGATGCGGCGCCGAGCGGCAAGCGACAGCGGGCAGTGGCGCCGGGAGGAACGGTTATGTGGTAGGCGTAGCCAGGCCCCGACACCCGCCAGGCGGAGAGCCAGGGGCCGACGATGCTGTTGTAGCGGTAGCTGGCGTGGGTGAGCGTGCCGCCGGGCTTCGGTGCCACCTCGGCCACGCGGTAGCCGGGCTCCAGGGGCCGCAGACCGCACACCCGTTCATGCAGGAAGGCGGCAACCGAGCCGAACGCGTAGTGGTTGTAGGAGTTCATGTTCGGGTCACTCGGTCCGACTCCCGCCAACCAGCCGTTCCAGCGCTCCCATATCGTGGTGGCACCGTTGGCGATGGAGTACCCCCAGCTGGGGAACCGTTCTTCTTCGAGCAGCGAGTAGGCCAGGTCGGTGCGCCCGAACCGATCCAGCGTCTGTAGCAGGTAGGAGGTGCCGACGAAGCCGGTGTTGAGGAGGCCGTCGTTGCCCTCGATCAGCGCCACCAGTCGCTCCAGCGCGGCGGCGCGTGCCTCCGCAGGAAGGACGTCGAAGGCCAACGCCAAAACGTAGCCGGTCTGGGTTTCCGGTACCCCGGTCCGCAGGCGGCCGTCGGCGGCGAAGTAGGAGCCCCGCAACGCATCTGTTGCGGCGTCGACGCGGGACTGCATGGTCCGGACCACCGTGGCATCGCCGACTTGAGCCGCCGCACGGGCCGCGAGGCGACAACTGTAGGCGAGGAACGCCGTCTGGATCAGAGGCGCAGGGGTGTGCCCAATGCTGCCGGGGCTGGCCGGAGCGCCGGCGGGGTCGTCGGGGGCCGGATGGTCGAGGGCCAACCAGTCGCCGTGGAATGCGTTTCCGCCGCGCCGCAGCCCATCCGCATCGACGCGGCGCGCGAGGTGGTCGCAGAACGCCACCATGCGAGGTAGCCATTCCGAGAGCATCTCCGGGTCTCCGTACCGCAGGTATAGCTCTGTGGGGATCACGCACATTGCGTCCCCCCATGCAGCATCGGCCTCGCTGTCGCTGCCGTATGACGGCACATAGTCCGGAACCGAGCCGTCCTCTCGCTGCTCGTCGGCTAGATCCAGCTGCCACTTGCGAAAGAACGCCTCGACATCGGCGAGTCCGCTCGCGGCGGGGAGAAAAACCTGCGCATCGCCGGTCCAACCCAGCCGCTCGTCGCGCTGTGGACAGTCGGTGGGGATGTCGATGAAGTTGCCGCGCATGGTCCAGCGGATGTTGCGGTGCAGCTGCTCCAGCATCGGGTTCGAGCAGGAGAAGGTGCCCGTTTCCTCCAGCTCGCTGGTCAGCACCTTGGCACTCACGGCCTCCAGAGGCGGTGCTTTCACGAGCCCGGTCACCTCGATGTAGCGAAAACCGTGAAACGTCAGGCGCGATTCGTGCCGTTCGCCGCCGCCGGGTCCATGTCCAGGAGCGAGAGCGAAACGTCGCTCAGCGCCCCGAATGTCTGGAGGCCGCCCACGGCGCTCGCCCCGAGTTGGGCCGTAACGCGGTCCACGCGTTGGCCCAGTGCATCGACGCCATCGAGACCGACTATGCCGCGTTGC
>CAJWOB010000364.1 GCA_913043885.1 uncultured Spirochaetaceae bacterium
GCCTCGCGTCCAGATGCGGATCCGATCGGCGACATCAAGCCCGGCGTCCTTACGCATATTCTGCACGCGGTTGACAAATTCGCGTGCAATGCCCTCGGCGACCAACTCATCGTCGAGCTGCACGTCAAGCCCCACGCCGAGGTTGTTGTCGATCGCCACGACCACGCCCTCCTTCTCCTGGCGCTGGACCTCGAGATCCTCGAGACCAATCTCGCCGTCGGCGACACCAATCTTGCCGCCGGCGACCAGCACCTGCATCTCCGCCGACGTCAGCGCCGCCACCCGCGCCGCCACGTCTTTCATCCGCTTGCCGAAGCGCGGACCGAGGGCGCGAAAATTGGGCTTGTAGGACACTTCGCTCAGCTCGGTCTCGTCCTCGACCAGCACCACCTCCTTGATGTTGAGCTCGTCGGCCAGCAGTTCGGTCATCTGCGCCAGTTCGCTGCGACTGTGCTCGTCGGGCGGCAGCAGATAGAGGCGCCGCAGCGGCTGGCGTACCTTGAGGTCGTGCTTGCTGCGCAGCGAGCGCCCGAGCACCACGGCCCGGGTCGCCAGCTCCATCTGTTCTTCGAGCCGGGCGTCGCGCAAGGACTCATCGGCCAGCGGCATATCGCAGAGGTGTACGCTGTCGGGAGCCCTGTCATCTACGCGGCGAACCAGCTTCTGGTAAATGCTCTCGGTAATGAAGGGCAGCACCGGTGCCAGCGCCTTGACGAAAGTTACGAGCACCTGATAAAGCGTGGCGTACGCAGCGGCCTTGTCAGTATCGTCTTCCGACTTCCAGAACCGACGGCGGCTGCGGCGTATATACCAGTTGGTCAACTTATCGACGAAGGCCACCATCGCCGGCACCGTGCGATAGAGCCTGTAGGCTTCCATCTCGGTGTTGAGTTCGTGCAACAGCGTCTGCAGTTCGGAGAGAATCCAGCGATCCAAGTGGTTGTCCGAGGCCCCGCCGGCGTCGTTCTCGGGCGCCCAGCCGTCGATGGCGGCATAGGTCGCGAAAAAGCTATAGGCATTCCACAGCGGGATAATCACCGCGCGCAGACTCTCCTTGATGCCGTTTTCGGTCATCCGCATCTCTTCGGCCTTGAGCGCGGGCGAATTGAGCAGATACAGGCGCAGCGCATCGGCCCCGTACTTATCGATCATCTCCGTCGGCTCGGGGTAGTTCTTGAGCCGCTTGCTCATCTTGCGGCCGTCCTCGGCCAAAAGCATCCCTGAGACGATGCAGTTTTTGAACGCCGGCTTGTCGAAGAGCGCGGCGCACAGCACCGTCAGAGTGTAGAACCAGCCGCGGGTCTGATCGAGGCCCTCGGAGATAAAATCGGCCGGAAAATTGGCATCGAAATAGTCCTTGTTCTCAAACGGGTAGTGGTTCTGAGCGTAGGGCATCGACCCCGACTCGAACCAGCAGTCGAGTACCTCCGGGATCCGCTTGAGCGTGCCGCGGCCGGTCGGCGAGGGGATCTCCACATCGTCGATGACATGCTTGTGCAAATCGTCAACATCCTCGCCGCACAGGCCGACCAATTCCTCGCGGCTGCCGACGCACACCGTCTCGCCAGTCTCCTCGTTGCGCCAGATCGGTAGCGGCGTGCCCCAGTAGCGGTTGCGGCTGATGGCCCAGTCGCGCGCGCCCTCGAGCCAGCGGCCGAAGCGACCGTCCTTGATGTGCTCGGGAATCCACCAGATCTGCGCATTGGCGGCGAGCATATTGTCCTTGATCTTTTCGACATTTACGAACCAGGTCGAAATCGTGCGATAGATCAGCGGCGTATCGCAGCGCCAGCAGAAAGGATAGCTGTGCTCGATAGTACTCTCGGCGAAGAGCTGGCCCGACTCGCGCAAGGAGCGGATGATGTCGCGATCGGCATCCTTGACAAAGCGGCCCTGGTAGTCGGGCACTTCGGCACTGAAGTTGCAGTCCTCGTCGATCGGCGAAACCACCGGCAGGCCCTCGCGCAGACCGAGCTGGTAGTCTTCCTCGCCGAAACCAGGCGCGGTGTGGACCACGCCGGTGCCGTCCGAGGCGTCGACGAACTCGGCGCCGAGGACCCGGAAGGCGTCGGTGCGCTCGGCGAAGAAGTCGAACAGCGGCCGGTAGGCGCGGCCCACCAGGTCCGCGCCCTTGCAGGTGCCCACTTCGGTGGTGTCCTCCAGTTGGGCGGCGTAGCGCTCGACGGCGTCGGCGCCAAGGACGAACACAGTGCCGTCGGCATCCCGCCTCAGGGAGTACTCGACGTCGGGGCCGACGGCCAGCGCCAAGTTGGACGGCAGCGTCCACGGCGTGGTTGTCCACGCGAGGATCCGCATCGGGCCTGGGTCGCCATGGGCCAGGTCGAGATCGAAGGCAACGGTGATGGCCGGGTCCTGGCGGGGTCGGGTGGCGTCGTCAAGGCGAATCTCAAAGTTGGACAGAGGGGTCTCTGCGCCCCACGAGTAGGGCATGACCCGGAACGCCTCGTAAACAAGGCCCTTGTCCCAGAGTTGTTTGAAGGCCCACATGACTGACTCCATGTAGGAGCGGTCCATGGTCTTGTAGTCGTCCTCGAAGTCGACCCACCGGGCCTGACGGGTGACCGTCTTCTCCCACTCGGCGGTGTAGCGCAGCACCGAGGTGCGGCACTGCTCGTTGAAGCGGTCGATGCCGTATTCGATGATGTCGGCCCGGCCGGAGACCGGCAGTTCCTTTTCGGCCTCCATCTCGGCGGGCAGGCCATGGCAGTCCCAGCCAAAGCGGCGCTCCACTCGACGACCCCGCATGGCCTGGTAGCGGGGCACGACGTCCTTTACGTAGCCGGTTAGCAAATGGCCGTGGTGGGGGAGGCCGTTGGCGAACGGTGGGCCGTCGTAGAAGACGTACTCGTCGTCGACGGGGCGGTTGTCGACCGAGGCGGTGAAGGTGCCCTCGTCGCCCCAGCGGGCCAAGACCCGCTCCTCGATGGCCGGGAAGTCGGGCCGGTCCACGTCCGGGTAGGGGGCCGAGACGGCTTCGGTGGAAGGGGTATCACTCATGACCGGTGGAAGGCTACCGGTGCCCTCCCGGGCGGGGTTAGGTGGACCGCTTCGCGGCGGCCCGCTGACGCAGTTCGAACTTGAGGACCTTGCCGCTGGCGTTCATGGGAAGGTCATCCACCACTTCGACCAGTCGGGGTGCCTTGTAGTTGGCCATCTCGGCCCGGCACCAGGCCATCAGTTCCTCGCCGTCGGGCTTGGTGCCGGCCGCTGGGACGATGAAGGCGGCGCCGACCTCGCCTAGGCGCTCGTCGGG
>CAJWOB010000365.1 GCA_913043885.1 uncultured Spirochaetaceae bacterium
CCCGCGGGCAGCGTTCGCTGCCCTTGGTGTCGATCCGGTCGTCGATGAATACCCCGCCCCACCCCACCCAGCGCCAGTCGATCAGGGCGTCTGCGTCGGCGAAGAACGGATCCCACCTGGGTTCGATCAGGGTGAACAGCCTGCACTTCGAGTCGGTGTACCCCGGCGGCGCGGGGAAGTCCCATGCCAACAGCCAGTCACGCAGCTGCGTGCCGCGCGGGTGCGAGTAGGCATCGCCCAAGAGGTTTGCAGCAGCGGTCGCCACCGCGGTCCTTCCGCTGGTGCCGAACAGCCAAGCGACATCGGAGAGGAACCACAGCAACCGCAGATCCCCGCTGGCGCCCACCTGCCTGACTCCGCCGAGCGGGAATCTGCCGTCGGCGAGCTGCTCGAACACCAGCTCGATCGCCGCTTCGGACTGATCCGAGAGGGGCAGATCGGCAGCCGGCACCGGCGTCGGTGCGGGAGGAATCTGCCAGCCCTGGCCGTCATGGGCCCGGGCCGCCGCAGGATCGGGACGCTGGTCCTGGGACTGCTGATCCTGTCGTCCGCCGGCAAACGCGCCCCCCGCGACCGCGAGCGCCACCGCGACGGCGCACAGTCCGACACGCCACAGCTGCGTTAGCGAGTTCACAGGCAGAGGGTACCCGACCTATCATCCCGCGGTGCCGGAATCGAAGCGACTCGAGGGCAAGGTGGCGCTCATCACCGGAGCAGCCTCCGGAATCGGTGGCGCCGCCGCAGAGTTATTCGCCGCGGAGGGCGCCAACATTGCCGCTGCCGACCTGAAGCGGACTGAGGTTCGCGAGGCGGTCGACCGACTGACCGCGAGCGGCGCCAGCGCGGTGGCAATATCGGGAGACGTCTCGCATCGCGCCGACGCGGAGCGATTCGTTCAGGCGTGCGTCGACCGACTTGGCAGTATCGACATCGTGGTCAACTGCGCCGGCGTTACCACGCGGTATGCGCCCGAGGACTGGGACTACGAGCAGGTGTGGGACTGGGTAATCGACGTCAACCTCAAGGGCACCTACATGGTGTCGCGCGCGGCGGCCCGCCACATGCGGCAGGCTGGGAACGGTGGGTCCATCGTCAACCTCTCATCGATCTATGGGTTGGTTGGACGCCCCGAGTACTACGGCACCGGGGAAGACCCTTACCCCGCCAGCAAGGGCGGTATCTCGATGATGACCAAGGACATGGCCAACGCATTCGGTGCGGATCGGGTGCGGGTGAACGCGCTGTGCCCCGGCTTCGTCTACACGCCGCTGACGGCAACGGTTACCGGCGATGACCAGTGGCTGAAGACGATGGAGAGCATGATCCCCCTCGGTCGGCTGGCCCAGGCTGACGAGGTAGCCCGCGCGGCACTGTTTCTGGCCTCCGACGACGCCTCTTACATCACCGGGGCCACCATCCCCGTCGATGGCGGCTACACGTCGCAGTGATTGCTCGCACGTTACTGGTCTGCTTCCCCCACGTCGACGACGAGACCCCGTTCGTCGGCACCATGGTCAAGCACGTGCAGCGGGGTGACCGAGTGGTGCTGGTATTTGCCACCTACGGGGAGATGACCTCGCTGTTCGGGGACATGTCGCAGGAGCAGATCCAGAAGGAGCGCCAGGCGCACGCCGCGCGCCTGGAAGAGATCATCGGGTGCGAGACCAGATTTCTCGGCTTCCCCGACGCCGGGATCGGCACCAGCCGAGAGGAGGCGCTGCAGATCGCGGCGCTCATCGCCGAGCTGAAACCGGACGCCCTCATTACCTATAACCCGGTCCGCGGTCATCCCGACCATCGCCATCTTTGCGAGCTGTTGCGCGACGCGATTACCTACGCGCGGCTGCCCCGTCTGGTCGCGCCCGCTTCGGCGCACCGCGAGCGGGTGGCGTTCTACGTCACCTACGAGCCCGCCAGCCCCTACCCGCCGATGTACGTCGACGTGACTGGCCAGATGGAGCAGATCAAGGCAGTGATGCAGATCTACGCCGATGCTTATGACTGGTCTGTCGAGGGCATCGTGGAGCGGCGCAAGGCGGATGGCGCCGCCAGCGGAGTGGAGTACGCGGAGAAGCTCAGCGTCATGCAGGGTCCGCAGCCCGCCGTCGATTACCTGGTTCGGCCGTAGAGCAGGCCGCCGATACTGAGGGAAGGATGCACGCCAAGCCGATCGTATGAGCCGACACGTGCTGCTGATAGGCGCCGACGCGCGCTGGCGAGCCAGGATAGCTGAGCTGCTCGACCAGGCAGCACCGGAGGCGGTGCTGGAGGAGGAGGCGGTGCTGGAGGAGGAGGCGGATGCCTTGGCGGCCGCCGAGCGCATCTCTACCGGCGAGCACGACATATACCTGATCCGCGACGACGCCGGTCCAGTGGGTGGGCTGGAGATGCTACACCGCGCCATGGCCGCCGCAGGTGACACCCCACCGCCGGCCATCGCCATGCTGTCCGAGGGCCCGGACGAAGCACGCGAGCGCGCCGCGGAGAGCACCGGGGCACTGGCCACCCTTACCTACGATGACATCGATGCTCGGTCGCTACGTATGCTGCTGACGTGGGCCGCCCGGGAGGCGAAGCTGGGGCGACGGCTGCGTGCCGCGCTCGCCAAGGTGAAAGCTCGCTCCACACCAGACGAAGAGGTGTGGTTCAACGTCAACAAGTTGCTCAACGAAGAGCTTCTGGCGCTACAGCGCGAAGTCATCGATGCACGGGACATGCAGAAGAGCATGCTACCGAGCACGCTCCCTGACACCCCGGGTATCTCCTGGGGAGGGTTGTGCCTGGCGTCCGAGGACGTCGGCGGCGATATGTACAACTTCGTTCGGCTAGACGAGCGGCGGTGGCGATGTACCTGTTGGACGTCAGCGGTCACGGCCTGCAGGCGGCGCTCTACTCCAGCGCCCTCAACCACATCATCCCCGCCTGGCCAGGCTGTCGCGCGCGGACGGCCCGGCCGCGTTCGTCCGGGAGCTGAGCCGCGAGTTCCCGATGAACGAGGTGACCGGCCAGTACTGCACCATCCAGTACGGCATCCTCGACCTGCAAGAGCACGTGTTGCGCTGCACTTCGGCAGGCCACCCCGGGCCCCTCTATTTGCCACGCGACGGGGAGCCGAAGCTGTTCGCTATGCCCGGTCCGCCCGCTGGCATCCCGGAGCTCGACGAGTTCGAGGAGATCAGCGTCAGCCTGGCTCCCGGTGACCGGCTGCTGATGTTCTCCGACGGGCTGGTCGAGGCACTCGGCCCGGGGGAGCCCCGTAACGACCTGACCGCG
>CAJWOB010000366.1 GCA_913043885.1 uncultured Spirochaetaceae bacterium
TGGTAGTATTTGCCTTTCCTTGATACTGACTTTTGCCACCACCTCCCTTCCGGAGACCGTGTTCAGGACCACCTTCAATTCATCCTCCTCGCCGATGGTTCCTGCCAGCACCTGGTTTGTTTTTGTCTTTAATACCACCATCTTGTAGCCATCGGGAACATCAAAATTCGGGTCAACGATATTTAACAGGATGTAGTCGCGGTTTGCCCGGTTGGAACCGGTGAGATCGGGACCAAGGATACCGCCTTCCCCATACATCCGGTGGCACACCCCACACAACCTGGCATAGACAGCCCTCCCGTAAACAGGATCAGCCTTGCCCGCCTCGGGAAGGTCCAGCATGGTCGAATACTTCGCGATCAACTCCGCCTTGTCGGCATTCTGTTCACGCAAGGCACCATAAACCCTGGTAAACCGCTCCCCCAGCATGCCGGTGAGCAAGCGGGCGGTATAGGCGGGAATATCCCCCGGGGAAATCACCTCCTTCTCAATGGCGGCAACAAGTTGCCCGGCCAAGTCCTTTCGGGTTGCCAGGCCTTGAAGGCTCGGGTTGATGTCGACGCAGATCATGCGCAAGCCCGCTGGCACCCTGTTGCCCACGCCAATCCCGTGCAGCATCGACGCCAGAATCAACACCAGCTCGGCGCCCTCCAGGAGGACGGCGTGCTCGCGTTGCGCGTCCAGCATGTTCATGCGCGTATCCGGCAGAGGGCCATCATCGCGGATGGACCCGGCCAGACAGAACGGCACCTCGCTGCGCACGCACTCGTACATGAGGCCGGAAGCACCCGCGCCCGCTTCGACCGCCTGACGGATGCCACCGTGGGCACGGACCATGTTGATGGCACGCAGATGGTGGGAGTGCCCGCCGGTGACATGACTGCCGCCGTGAAGATCGAGACCCAGCGAGGTCCCGAACATCACCTGCTCGATGTCATGGGTGGCCAACGCATTGCCGCTCAGGAGCGCGTGGATGTAGCGATCTCGGACCAGCTCACCGAGATAGGGAGCGCCCCCGACGTGCACCACCACTGGCCCGGCCACCGCCACCACCTTGCCACCGCGATCGCGAATACGACGCAGCTCGAAGGCCAGCTCGCGCACGGTTCGCTCCACCCGCCGCTCGCTGGAGGAGGCGGCGGCCATGAAGCCGAACTCGCCGATAGCTTCGCGGCGCGGGCTGCGGCGGGCACGTACGCCAGCGTGACCCACCACCACCGACTCGCCCTCCGCCAGGTCGCGGATGAGCCGACACTCGGCAGTCGGCCGCGGGCCGTCATGGACGACGACCACGGCGTCCATCCGCTGGCGGCTGACTGCAAGCGACTCGCCGTCGTGGCGCACCTCGGTGGGGTAGATGGTCGTCGCGTAGAGACACTCCGGCGCCACGCCGTCCGCCGGAACCGTCTGGCGGCGCGCGTCCTGATCGCCGGCCTCGGGCGCCGCCACCCGCACGGCGACGGTGGACGCCTCGTCGTGGTGGAGCGCGATTTCCGCTTGCCGTACGTCGAAAGCGCCGCCGCGACGCTCCACGGTGTCCAGCACCGCAGTGAGGATGGATTGGTCTATCACGTGGCCGGTTATCTCTACGGTGCGCTCCGCCACCTTGAGACGCGCCGCAAGCTCACCGTCGCCCAGCTGTGGCAAGGTGGCAGCCGGCGCCGCGCGGGTCAGGTGGAGGCTCAGACACTTCGCACCGCCGCCAGCGCGCAGGAACTCGTCGAGCGGGCATACCACCACCTCCAACTCCCAGTCGGCGAAGCGATGCTGGAGCAGGTCGGAGGCGTGTCCGGTAACCACCCGCGAGCCGAGCACCACACCGTTGCACGCCAGGCCGTAGGCATCGTCCATCTCCAGCTCGAAGCGCACATCGTGGGGGACCAGCCGCCGGATGGCACGTAGCGACTCCTCGGAGAACGCCCCGGGAACGTAGGCGACCCGCCCGGCAGGCAGCGGCAGCAGGCAGGTATCGATATGGTAGAAGTGGGCGTCCACCAGCTGTAGGTGGACCAACGGGACTCCCAGTTGCGCTTGCACGTCCGCCAACGACACCAGGGAGGAACGCTGGCCATATCCCGCCCAGGCGAATCCCCGCCCCGGCTGCAGCAGTACGTCGCCTTCCCCCTCGAAGGCCAGCTCGATGGCGCTGGACGCCGCCACGTAGCCATGCTCCCCAAACCTCTCGCGATAGTGGGGCATCTCGCCGCTCCGTTCGCGGAAGCGAAACCGCGTCGGGAAGTAGCTCTCGCCGGATACCAGGCCAGCGTTGGCGGTGAACACCAGGTCGGGCAACCCGGCTACCGGTTCCACCAGCTCGATGGCGGCGAGCTCGGCGAGCTCGCGGTGCAGCCGATCCCACTGCTGCTGGGCCCGGCGTGGGTCTACGCGACCGATGTTGCCCATCATCCAGGGATTGATGACGTAGGACACATCGAAGTGCTGCGGCGGGCACATCACCAGCGCGTCAGGCATGGTGCTAGCCGCGTTCCAGAAGCTCGACGCGGTTGCCGACCAGGTCGTCGGTATAGAGTCGGCGCACGTTGGATAGTGCGTCGTCCCATCGTACGCCGAAGCCAGCGGCGCGGAGCCGGTCGGCACGTGCATCGAGTGTGGACACCGACACCGCTTCGACGCCGATGCGTAGCTGCCGGTGGCCGAGCGATACCCAGATGCCACCCCGACCGGCGAGGGGCTCCGGCTCTGCCAGCTGGACGTGATCCAGCTCAATCTCGAATGGTCCGCTCACCTCTCCCCCTGGTGTATCCGGTGTTATACACCTTGCGGCGCCACTCCGTTACGTTGACGTCATGCATTCCGGTGGCGGTCCACGCTCTCCGTCTCTTCGCGCACTGGCGGTGGCAGTCGCGCTCCTTGTCGCCAGTGCGACATCGGCCCTAGACTTCGCCGCCTTGGCCGAGGCGGCGGCTGCCGGGGACCTGGAGATGCGGCGACTCGAGCTCGCCGTGGCCAACGCCGAGATCGATGATCGGTTGCGCACACTGGGGGACGGGATAGCCCTCACCCTTGGCGGTGCCGGCAGCAGCCTCGTCGGCGCGACATTCGACCTGGCCGCCCCTGCAACGACCCTGACCGGCGGCGTAGGGGTCAGTGCGAAGCTGCCGGCGCCATTCAACACGTCGGTTTCGGTGTCGGTGCCGCTCAGCTACATCCCGGGCGACGACGAGAGCTTCGACGCCGACGTGTCGGTGTCGCTGACGCAGCCGCTCGATCCGCTGCTGTCGCGCGCCATCGTCGGC
>CAJWOB010000367.1 GCA_913043885.1 uncultured Spirochaetaceae bacterium
CGGGTCGCCGGCCACCTCGCCGGCAGCAGCGGCCACCGCCCGCATCGCGCGGTCTCTGAGCTCGGCCTCGCTCATCCCGGCGAGCATAATGGAGCACATGAGTGACGTGAGCGACCGCGCGCCAATCCGAATCCATCCCGACAACCCCAAGTTGTTCGAGTTTCGGGGCAAGCCCCTGGTGCTGCTCACCGCCACCGAGCACTACGGAGCGGTCATCAATCGCCCGTTTCGGTTCGAGCGCTACCTCGAGGATGCTGCCGCGAAGCGGATAACGCTGACCCGTCTGTTCACGCTATTCCGCGAGCAGCAGTCGCCGGTCAATCCCCCCTCCACCTGCAAGCCGGAGAGTCCCGACTTCGTGGCCCCCTACCTGCGTACCGGGCCGGGACGCGGTCGCGACCAGGAGCTGCGCTACGATCTCGACCAGCCCAACCCGGAGTATTACGAGCGGCTGCACGCTTTCCTGTCGCTGGCGTCGGAGCTCGGCGTCGTCGTCGAGGTGGTGCTGTTGAGCAACACCTACGGCGACCGCGTGTGGGAGCTCAATCCGCTGCACGCCGACAACAACGTAAACGGCATGCCACATATCGCCTGGCCGGAGTACATGAGCGTGCGCCACGAAGACCTCTACCGACGGCAGGTCGACCATGTCAGACGGGTCACCGAAGAGGTCAACCGCTACGACAACGTCATCATCGAGATCTGCAACGAGCCCGGCGGCTATCGCCTAGGCGGGGAGGCACAGCCCTCCATGTCAGAGACCAATGCCTGGCTGGACGCGCTCATCCGCGAAGTCCGCGCAGTCGAGAAACGCCTCGGCAGTAGCCACCTCGTGGCCGGACAGGAGTGTTTCGCCGAACAGCCGTTCGTGCAGCCACTCGATCGCACCGTCGGTGAGATGGACTACGAGGTGGCCAACGTCCACCCGCTCCACGCCACTCTGTTGCGCGGCCGGCTGTACCAGCTTGGCGCCTTCATGTCCAAGCAACTCTGCCTGCGCGAGTACCGTGACTTCTGCCTGGCAGCGTACCAGGAGCGCAAGCCGGTCAACCTGGACGAGGACAACGTCGCCAGCCAGTACCGCGACCGGGACGGCTGGATCATCCACCGCAAGCGGGCGTGGGTGGCGGCGCTGTGCGGCGCCCACTACGACTACATCGACTTCTCCATCCAGCCGTGGCTGGAGCAGGGCACGGACGCGTCGCGGGAGGCAATCCGATCGTGGTTCGGCCATCTGTCCGGTTTCGTCCACGATCTCGACCTGGTCGCCGCCCGGCCGCTGCCGGAGGTGGTGGCGGCCGCTCCCGATCACACCGTCGCGGTGGCGTTCGGGGTGGTGGACGCGGACAGCACCGACCTGGCGGTATACGTCGCCGACGCTCGCGAGCTCAGCGCCGCCCGCGACCTGTTTGCCGAGCCGGTGGCAGGCGCCGGGGAGCCGCTCCAAGGTGAGGTTCTGCTGTCACTACCCGCCGGGGAGTACTCAGCTCGGTGGTATGACCCGGAAACGGGACACTATCGGGAAGCTGCTCCGGTCTCCAGGAGTGGATCGGAGCCGGCTCCCATCGCCGTGCCAGACCTCGTGCACGACCGAGTGCTACGCATCCGGGCGACCGCCGAATAGAGACGGCCGCGGTCGGCGGACCCTACCCGGAGGGGTCGGTGGCCATCGGCCGGATGGCTGGCAACGAGGGCCGCCCATATCCGCTCACCTCGAGCCGCTGAGATCCCGACGGGCGCCGTGAGGTGGATGGCGTAGCCACCAAGACCGAGCTCCGGGAACTGCGTCCACCCCATGGCAGCGAACTCCCATGATCCGTCGTCACGCTGAGCGCTCATCAGCAACGCAGGCGTTCCGAATAGCTCGGTTCGCTCCGTGGCCACCGGTGCCGCCCAGTCGTAGAACTCGCCGTACCACTCGAGGAGATTTGCCAGCACCGGCCCCTCGTGCAGGGCCGGGCTCATAACGGGCAGCTGCGTGTGGTCCATCGTCACGCGGTACCCAGTCGCCACCGCATTGAGGTCCTGGTCGGCTGCTACCTCAGTCAACACGGTCACCACGCTGACCATCCGCCCGCGGTCGTTCATGACGTCGCGACTGGCGGTCCACTCGACCGGGTGATCGATGACATACCCGGTCCCCATGAGCTCGTAGGTGACCACCTCGTCCGCGCCGCCGCCGAAGGTGGCTGCCGCGCAGAACAGCAGTGGAACGACGCAGAGTGGGAGGGTCGACAGGGAGCGCCCACAGCACCTCGGAATCCGACCACTTTACTGCACCCCGCTACCACCCACATCTGGCCGGCTACCGATGGACAACCTTACAATAGTGGCGTACATGACCGTTTCTGCACGCTCGATGATCCGTTTCGCGATGCCCTGCGCCTTGATCGTGGCGGCGGCACTCCTCTTGTTGTTTCAGCGGGAGCCCCAGGTCGGCTACCAGCTTCCGGAGCTGGACGAGGTGCTGACCACCGATGTGCAGCGCGTGGTAATGGACCGGGGCGAGGAGCGCGTGGAGCTCGTTCGCACCGGCGACGAGTGGCGGCTTCAGCCGCAGGGCCACCGCGCCGATCGCGCCCAGGTAGACCGCATCGTCCGCGAGGCGGCAGGTCTCGAGCTTACCGACCTACTCTCGGCGGACCCCACCGCTCAGACCCACCAGCGCTACGAGCTGGACGACTCCCGGGCGCTGGTGGTCAGCCTCTTCGGCGGTGGCCAGGTGATGCGACAGTTCCAGGTGGGCAAGCGCGCCCCCACCTACGGCCACACCTATGTGCTGCTGGCCGACGACCGGCGCGTGTTCCAGGCCGCCGGCGACCTCACGTCGGTGTTCCAGACCAGCGCCGACGCCCTGCGCGACCTGTCTGCACTGAGTTTCCAGGCAGATGCCATCACCGCGGTCGAGGCCGTGACGGCTGCCGGCGTCACCCGGCTGACCCGCACCGCCGGTGAGGATCAGACCACCACATGGGTGGACCAGAGCGGGGCGGTCGCCGATGGCGAGGCGATGGAGGAAGCGTTGCGGGTCCTGTCCTCGCTGCGGGCTACGCGCTTCCTGGAAGCGGACCCCGTCGGCACGCCGCTACTGGAGCTGTCGCTCCAGGACCCGGCCGGCGTCCATCTGCTAACGCTCTATCCCGAGCAGGAGGACGCCCACTCCGCTACCTCGTCGGGCGCCGAGGATCCGTTTGTGCTGCTGCCCTTCTCGCTGGCCAACGTGCTGGCGGCGTTCGGCCTCGACCC
>CAJWOB010000368.1 GCA_913043885.1 uncultured Spirochaetaceae bacterium
TCGTCGATCTGGCTCGCTTCGCCGAAGACGCCGGCGCCGACGGGGTGATGTCGATGCCTCCGCACGTCTTGCGCGTGGATCAGGACGGTTGTTATGCGTTTTACAGCCAGTTGGCGGCGGCGGTGAAAATCCCCATCTGCGTGCAGAATTTCGACGCCCCGGTGGGCACGCCGATGAGTGGAGACTTGCTGGGGCGGATGTGCCGCGAATTGCCGGGCGTCGATTATATCAAAGAGGAGACCGTGCCCGAGCCGAGGCAGGTCAGCCGCACGCTGGCGGTGGCGGGAGACGCCTGCAAAGGTGTTCTTGGAGGCAAGGGCGGGATCTTTTTGCTCGACGAATTCCGCAGGGGGGCCTGCGGCAATATGCCGGGCTGCCACACTACCGACGCGCTGGCGGCGATTTGGGCGGCGCTCGAGGCCGGCGACGAAAAAGGGGGCCGCGCGCTCTTCTATCGCATGCTGCCGCTGATGAACTACGAGCGGCTCTACGGCATCGCGGTCTACAAGTGGATTTTGCACCGCCGCGGGTTGATTGCCACGACGACCTGTCGGGCACCGGTGGCTATACTGGATGCCGATGACCTGCGCGAGTTGGAGATTATCATGGCCGACGTCGAGCCGATGTTTTCGGTGTGAGTGCCGTGGATGCGCTGCAGCGACAGATCGAGCGCGACGGCTTTTGCGTCGTTGAGGGGGTGATCCCGGCCGGAGAGGTGCAGGCGATTAACGCCGAATTGCTGGCGGCACTCGAGAGCAACCGCGAGCCCTCAGAGGGCGAATTGGCCAAAACCCGCAGTCGCGGCCACCGCATCGGTACCCCCGGGGTAGCGGTGCTCAAGCAGGCGATCAACGAAGTCCAGTCCTTCGCCCCCTATCTGGCCGACCGTCGCGTCCTCGATATCGTCGAGGCCTTTTTCGGCGCCTGGGCGCGGATCTCCTGCACCGACTGCGTGGCCAATATGCCCGGCAATGCCCGCGGTTACTGGCATGCGGATTGGCCCTATAACCAGACGAATGCTTCGCATATTCCCGCCCCGTATCCGGATGCGGTGTTGCACCTGTCGACGATCTGGATGCTGACGCCTTTCTCCGCCGAGACCGGGGGGACGTTGGTCGTGCCCGGCAGCCACCGCTGGCCGAGAAATCCTGCGGCGGGCGATATGCCCGAAGTCGACAATGAAGCCGTCTATCCCACCGAGCGCCACGTCGAAGGGCCAGCCGGTAGCGCGCTGGTCTATGACAGCCGCTTGTGGCACGCGGTGGCGGCTAACCGCAGCGACCAACCCCGCGTCGCGCTGATCGTGCGCTATGCGCCCTGGTGGCTGAACCTCGACGTGTTCATGCCGGGATCGGAGGAGCGAAAGATGATCGTGGAGGAGCCCGGCATCTTCGGCAGCTCCTACCCGGCGGTGTCGCGAGAGGCCTACGAGAGTCTGGCCGACGAAGCGAAACCGCTGTTTCGACACTGGCTGGGCGCGCGATAGGTCGCCTGACAAGCCGCAGGTGGGCCGGGCGGCAGTGAACATCACCAACGCACCGGCAGCTGCGACGTTCAGCAAGTCGGCCACACCGCGGGTCGGCACCATCACTCGCGAACCAGGCTCTCCAACAAGAAGGTCAGCCCGCTGGCGTGGCTTCTGCGCGGGGTAACACAAGTGCGCCCGTTCGGTGTTGCAGGGATATGAAGCATTTTCGGTATCTTGCAGCCGCCTGCTTACTCGGCGTGCCGGTTGTCGCGTCAGCGACCGCCGGTGGTGGCGTCACCAGTGGTGCCCACACCTTCGTCGACGGGTTCTCCAACTACCAGCTGGAAGCCACCAGCATGGGCGGCTTCGGGTATGGCTCGTCATCCAGGGGGACGCGCGTGGGCGGCTTCGGACTATCCATCAGCGATCAGGCAGAGCCCGAGGATCTCGTAGGCGGATTCGGCGGCGTCATCGCTAGCCAGGAGCTCCAGCTCGGCCTCTTCACGATCGCCATCACGTCCTGGACGGTTGTCGTCGGCATCAGAGCGCGCGGAGTTCCCGGCACCGGTGGCTACTTTGCGCTCTTCGAGGAGGTGGCGCTCGAGGTGGGCGTTGCCGCACTCCCGTGGATACAACTCGTGGGATACGCTGGTTTCCAGGTGGTAGGAAGCGTGCTGCCCGGCGTCCTCATAAGCGAGACCCTTTCCTACACACCGTCCATCGGACTGCGAGTCGTCTGGGGGAGCTTCCGGTAACTCCGTTCGATGAGCGCGATGCCATAGGGTTGGGGTGGTGAAGGTATTGATCCGGTCCGCGCGTGTCTCGAGCGTCTGGCTCCCGCATTTCCGGTGCACTGTTCTTCGCCACCCCCGTGCTCACGGTTCGTGAGGTGCCGGACCAACGACACGACCTACGCGTCGAACGCCCACTCGCCCGACCGCATTACCGGCTCCACTGCGCCGTCGCCACGGACGCCGTCGATGTCCATCTGCTCCGACCCGATCATGAAGTCCACGTGGACGGCGCTGCTGTTTGCACCGGCTGCCTCGAGCTCCTCTGGCGACATCTCATCACCGCCGTCGAGGCAGACGCTGTATGACTGACCGAGCGCGACGTGATTGGAGGCGTTCTCGTCGAACAACGTGTTGTAGAACACCCGTCCGAGGGCCGAGATCGGCGATCCGTGGGGCACCAGGGCAATCTCGCCGAGACGCGCGGCACCTTCGTAAGTCTCGATTAGCCGTCAAAGGATCTCTCCACCCTCGGCTGCGGTTACCTCGACGGCTCGCCCGCCCTCGAAGCGGACACGGAAGCCCTGAATCAGACGCCCACCATAATTGAGCGGCTTGGAAACGGTCACGGTGCCATCGACGCGGCTGCGATCCGGCACGGTGAACACCTCTTCAGTCGGGATGTTCGGCACCACCCGCGTCCCCTCGGCGTTGTGGTCGACGCCTCCCTTCCAGACGTGGCCTTCGGGCAGCCCCACCGCCAGCTCGGTGCCGGCCAGCTGCGTAACGCAACGCCGTGTACTGTCGACTGTTCAGGTAGGCCAGGCGCCGTTCTAGCGCGTCGACGTGTCGTTCCCAGGCGGCGGTCGGGTCCTCCTGGTCGACGCGGCAGGCGTGGAAGATGGCGTCCCAGAGCTGCGCCATCCGTTCGCCCTCGTCGGCGTCGGGGTGGAGTTGCCCCGGTTTCGAGGACAGTTCACCACTTGGAATGGAGGATGCCACGATACCGAGAACGCACTAGCCATACACGCCGGAGTA
>CAJWOB010000369.1 GCA_913043885.1 uncultured Spirochaetaceae bacterium
CTCCGGCGGGGGTGCCACCTGGGCGACCGCTGCCTCCACGTTCTCCGCGGGTCGCCCTCCGCGCCGCGCTCGGCGTCGCCGAGGTCACGCTGGTGCTGACCAACGAGGTGGGGTTTCTGTCCCTCGATGTAGCGGAGGTCGAGATCCGCCGCCGCCTGCATCGCTCCGGCGAGAGCGAGTACTTCATCAACCGAGAGCCGACCCGCCTTCGCGACGTGCGCGAGCTGTTCCTCGATACCGGCGTCGGCAAGAGTGCCTACTCGATCATGGAGCAGGGGCAAATCGATCAGCTGCTCGCCTCCCGTCCCGAAGACCGGCGGGCGGTGTTCGAGGAGGCCGCCGGAATCGCTCGGTTTCGGGCCCGTGGCGCCGATGCGGAGCGCAAGCTGGCGCAGACGCAGGAGAACATCCAGCAGGTCGAGACCGTTCTGGCCGAAATCAGTCGCACTCGCGAGGGGCTGGAGGAGCAGGTAGGGCGGACCCGCGCCTACCGGTCGCTCCAGGAGCAGGTATTCGGAGCGGAGCGCGACCTCGAGTTGGTCCGCCTCCGCGAGCTAAAGGGGCGGCGCGAGGAGGCCAAGGGCAAGCTCCGCAGCGCTGAGGCCGACCGTGAGGCGATTCGGTCGCAGATTCGGGCTGCCGCCGACCACGTGCAGAGTGGTGAGCAATCGCTCAAGAGAATGGAGCGGGAGCTGGCCGAGGCGCAGCGCCACCTCTACGGCACACAGCTGAAGCGAGCCAACGTCGACGATCAGGTGCGCACCGCACGGGAGCGAATTGCCGAGACCGAGCGCAGCATGCAGTCGTTTCGCGACCGCGACGCCGCCGTGGCCGCCAAGATCACCGCTGCCGAGGGCGACCTGGCCGAACGCCAGGCAGACAAGAATCTGATCGACGAACGGCTGGCGACGGTCGATGCACAGGTAGCCGAGAATGCCGCCGCTACCGAGCGGTGTCTGGCTGAGGTGCGGGAGAACGACGACGCCATCGCCGCCGCGGTGGAGGCGGCCAAACAGGACGACGAGCGGCTGTCGTCGATGCGGGAGTCGCTGCGGGCGATCATCGACGACATCGTCAGCAGCCTCGACAGCGGCTTGCAGTCGGTGGGCTACTCGCCCGAGGCGCGCGCCGCTGCAGAACGTGACATCGCCGCGGTCCTGGCCGAGCTGCGCGGTACGCTCACCAGCGACGGTGCGACGGCTGAGCTGCGCCAACGTATCGAGCGCGCGGTCGGCATGGTCGACACGCTGCAGGGCCTCATCAGCTCCTACGAGGGCATGGCGTCATCGTTCATCGACGACTTCCTATCGCCGGAAGGCATCGTTACCAAGAAACGGGAGCTGGACGACGAGCTCGGGTCGACGATCGTCCGCATTGCCGAGGCGCGTCGCAGCGCCGAGGAGCGGCGCGCGGCCAGCGGGCGTCTAGGCCAGGAGATCCACCGCCTGCGCGACGCCGTGGAAGCGCTGCAGGTGCAGAAAGCGACCGAGCAGACGCGGCGGACCAACGTTCACGCCGAGATCGGCCGCCTGGACGCCGACATTACCGAGCTCCGCGGGACTCGGGGCGATCTGGCCAGGGAGGAAGAGGCCGCCGCCGCCGCCATCGAGGCGCAGGCTGCGGGAGTGGCCAAGCTCGAAGCGCAACGCGGCGAGCTGGACGGTGAGGAGTCGGCGCTGCGCCAGCAGGCGGCCGACCTGCAGTCGCAGTTGGCCGGCCACGGCGACGCTCAGGACAGCCGAGTGGCGGCGGTGGCAACCCTCGAGGAGGACCTGGAAAAGGCGACGGCGGAGGTAGAGGAGATGCGAGGCTCCGAGCGAGAGCTCGCTGCCGAGATTCGCGCCACCGTTCAGCGCTTCCAGGAGACCCACGCCCAGGATCTATCGCAGTACGAGCTCGATCTGACTCAGGCGGAGACGAGGGAGGAGCTGACCCAGCTGGTGGAGCAGCTGCGCGGGCAGATGGCGGAGCTCGGTCAGGTCAACCTCATGGCGCCCGAGCAGTTCCGCGAGGTAGACGAGAGATACCAATTCCTCGACGGTCAACTGGTCGACCTGCGCACCGCATCGGCGGACCTAGAGAACGTGACCCGGGAGATACAGGTCGACTCCGCGACGCTGTTCAGAGAGGCGTTCAAGGAGATCCGCGACTCATTTCAAGTGGTGTTCCGGCGCCTGTTCGGCGGCGGTCGCACTGAGCTGCGGCTCACCGACCCGGAGAACGTACTCAGCAGCGGGGTGGAGTTCTACGCCCAGCCGCCGGGCAAGAAGCTGGAGAACATCGCCCAGCTTTCCGGCGGGGAGCGTGCGCTCACAGCGGTGTCCCTGCTTTTCGCTATCTACTCCGTTCGCCCCTCGCCATTCTGTGTGCTGGATGAGATAGACGCGGCGCTCGACGAGGAGAATGTCGGTCGCCTGGCCGAGTTGCTCACCGAGTTCGCGAGTGACAGCCAGTTTCTGGTGGTTACCCACAGCAAACGGACTGCCGCCGGCACCGGCAATCTCTATGGATTCACCATGGAGGAGCCCGGCGTATCGCGGGTGGTGACGCTGCGACTACCGGGCGCAGAGCTGGACGCGGACGCCGCGCGGATGCCGCGGGGCATAGTAGCCGCGGGGGCTGGGTAGGAGGCGCGGTCTGCCGATCAAGCTCTTTGGCGTCGAGCTCGGTGTCGGCGCGCTGATCGGTTTCGGTGCGTTGGCCGTGGCGACGGTGGCGCTAATCGTCCTCGAACATGGCGGCGGGGGACCGGCGGCGGTTGTCGATCCCGCGGAGATACCAAGCGCTCCGTTGCCATTTCATGAGTTCATCCTGTCGGATCAGAACCGCGAGCTCGACGATGGCTTCGCGATCTACCGTCCGCGGGCGGAGGCCTGGTCGGACGAGCAGGTTGCGCAATACTGGCAGCCAGTCGAGGATTTAATAGAAGGATATCTGCGAACGCAGAACGATCGCCGCATCGAGCTGCTGTTCGCTGACATCCCCTAGGCGCGGTTCAACCCGCCGCGGCTCGGGGACCGAGGTATCCGTGGGAGGGGCCGGTGTCGGGAGGCCGGGACATCCGTCTGCTCGCCACTGCGAGCGCGGCCGTGCTGTGTGCGGCCTGCGCCAGCGTGCCCGTCATCGAAGCACCCTTCGGCCCCACCGCTGCAGATGGATCGAGGGGTCGACCCGAGTCGGCGGCGGTGTTGACGCGGTTGGCGCCGGCGGCAGTCGATCCCGCCGCGAGG
>CAJWOB010000370.1 GCA_913043885.1 uncultured Spirochaetaceae bacterium
CCGTCTCCACAATAGCCTTGGTCGTGTGCCCGAAGAAGTTCAACAGGTTCTTCAAGTAGATCGCGTCGATGCAGCCTCGGGTCTCTGCGTTGAACTCGGCCTCGCCTGTGGACAGCGCCGGCGGGTTCGGCTGCGTGATCGATGAGCCGTTGCGCATGTGCTGTCCCAGCATGCCCACGCAGCAGGTCGAGCTCCGTCCGGTTCTCACGCATCCGGCAAAGTCGCTGTCGCACTTCACCTTCACCTCGTCCTGGCGTCTCTGCCAGTGGTACTCGTTCCTCGCCCTCGGCGCCCAGGACAGGTAGCGAGTGAAGCGCTTCAGTCTCACCATCGTCATGTCCGTCGGGGCGGCGGCCTCCCTCAGGATCTCCTTGATCGCGTCCTTCAGCTCCAGCCTGATGTCGGCGTAGTGCTCTATCGTCGTCAGATCCGGAAACAGAATCTCTACCCGGGAGAGCAGCTGTTCTCGTAGCCAGGCGTCGAGCTCACGTTGCTGCCGGGAGCGCCGCAGCCCATCGGTGAGCTCGGCCAGGGTGATCAATGTCACCGCCAATCGGACGGCAGGTTCCAGCGCATCGATCAGCCGGGTGTCCTTGCGTGCGAGGGCTGACACCGCGTTGGTGTCCAGGATCACTGCCACATCTCCGGCTCTACGGGGCGAAAACCGGGCTCAGCAATCGCTCGTTCTAGCTGTTCTGCGTTCGTATCGGATATCGCTGGAAGCGACCTTGCCCACTCCACCCACGACGCGCCCGTGCTGCTCCCCAGCTCGAGCATGCGTTCGAGGGATTCCTCCAGGAAGCGGCCAAGCGTTTTGCCCTCGAGCGCCGCCGGGGGTGTCGCAGCTCGCCACCAGTCGTTGTCGATCGCCGCGACACGAGAGTCGACGAACCGCTGCCACGCTCCCAGATCGGCGTCGAGGGATGCGCCTTCGCGCAGGCGTGGGTTGCCGTGGCTGTAGCGCCGCACCCGCCCGGCGTCGTCGGTCTCGAATACGAACTGGGCGTTGGCGTCTGCCACGGCCTGGTAGAGCGGCACCAGCTCGGTGGCAGCGCGACGTTGTAGGAAGTCCTCGATGAGCCAGTCGGCCAGCCGCTGCTCCAGTGCCTGCCGCAGCTCACCGTGGAGGGTGCTTCGAAATCCGGCTATCTGAGTTGGCGTGATGGCAGTGGCGGCACCTACCAGCTCGGATGGGACCTGTGGCGCGGCCGAGGTGGCGCCGAGTAGGACGGCGGCCACCATCAGGGCCCGTGAAAGGAGAGGACGTCGGGTGCGACAGCTTATCCCATCGGGGCCGCTCGGAGCCGGGCGGCTTACGGTCTCGCCGACCATCCCGCAAATGACAACGGCGGCGGCTCGCCCGCGCTTGAAGTGCCTCGTATCTCGGTCTGTTGGTGCGTAGTATGGATGACGTGAGCGAGGAGTTGGGCGTGGCGCTGAGTGAGGCAGACCTGGGCCGGATCGGCCGTTACGTGCGCGCTGAGCTGCCAGAGTAGCTGGAGCAGATCCGTCCGTCGCGGACGGATGGTCAGCTGATGGAGAGGATGGTGCGCGTCGAGGAGAACCTTCGCTCACAGCGGGAGCTGCTCATCGAGATGCAGAGGAGCTCGGACCGCAGGTTCGAGGACGTGAACCGACGCTTCGAGGACCAGAACAAGCGATTCGACGCGATGCGTTGGTACCACATCGCCACCCTCGTGGTGCTCAGCACGATGATGACCGTGTATCAGTTCCTGGCATGAGCGGCGGTGCCGGCGCGGACGCCGCCGCCGACTACGCGCGCGATGGCTTCGTGGTGCTATCCCAGGCGTTCAGCTCCGACTTGCTTGCCAAGGTGCGGGACGAGATGGAGCGGGTAGTCGCCGCGACCGCAGCGGCGGCTGGTGCAGGCGACCGCAGCAACATGTACTTCGACAACGACCAGGCGGCCGCGCGGCACGAGCCGACCGGCGTGCGCTGCGTGTTCCGCGTCGAGGATCGGTCGGCCATGCTGCGCGACCTGCTCCACTCCGACCTGCTGCTGCAGATCGTCGAGCCGCTGCTGGGCGACCGACCGGTGGCGGACGGCGTGCAGTACATCGACAAGCCGCCGCACGCCAGCTACGAGTTTCCCTACCATCAGGACAACGCCTATCAGTTCTTCGAGCCGGCGCTGTCGCTGGCGGCCACGTTGGCGCTCGACGACCAGGCCGCCGACAGTGGAGCTATCGAGCTGCTGGCCGGCTCGGACCGGCTGCCGATCCTGCCGCACCAGCCCTCCGGGGTGCTGGGGGCCAGTCGCGGCATGGTGGACGCGCCGGACACCGACCGCTTCCCGCCTACGGTCCCGGCGCTGGCCGCCGGCGATCTGCTGATTCACCATACCAACGTCATCCACCGCACCGGTCCCAACCGCACCGCCAGCCATCGGCGCAATCTGGGCTTCACCTATCACGGCCAGAGCGCAGCGCAGGATGGCGAGGCGGTAGCCGCGTTTGCGCGGCAGCTGGCGGAACACGAGGCGCGGGCGGGATACCCCGGATAACGGGTAGCTGCCCCACCACACGCAGGGCGAGGGCGTCTGGCGGCGATCGGCGTATCATGGCGGCGTGAGGAACACATGAAACGAATCGGCTTTCAGCTCCAGGTAAAGCAGGACCGCATCGACGAGTACAAGGAGCACCACCGCAACGTGTGGCCGGACATGCTGGATGCGCTGCGCAGGCACGGCTGGCGCAACTACTCGCTGTTCATGCGCGAGGATGGGCTGATGTTAGGCTACTTCGAGGCCGACGAGAGCCTGGAGGCTTCGCTGGCGGGTATGGAGACCGAGGAGATAAACGCCAAGTGGCAGGAGATGATGATCCCCTACTTCGAGGCGCTGGACGGCAGGCCCGACGAGAGCTTCGTGGAGTTAGAGGAGGTGTTTCACACCGACTGAGGGCCGCCTGGCGGTGTACGCCGCCGGCCGGGGAGGCACATTCCTCCGATGGGATGGTGATGATGGTTGGACACGTATTCCAGTACCGATGTACGACGACATCAGCGACATCTACGTCGCCGCGGCTGACTCGATCTGGGTTGCCGCCAGCGGGCTGTGGCACTACGACGGGAGCGACTGGCGCAGGGGTGATGCCGACTCCACGTGTCGATACCTTGCCGGAACGGACCGGTTCAACGTCTGGGCGTATGGTGGATGCAGCCCATCACGCTTCGATGGGCAAACGTGGCACGATCACTCACTGGGC
>CAJWOB010000371.1 GCA_913043885.1 uncultured Spirochaetaceae bacterium
GGCGAAGTCGGAGGAGGTGTCTTTGTAGACCACGAATTGGTAGTCGGGGTGAATCTCTTGCTTCATAGGAGTGCGTGCGCCGCTGGCGATGGGTGCAACGGAACGTAGCCAACCGGTCCGTCGCTCGTCAATCCGTGTCTCGGGGGCTGCCAGGGACGCGCTCCGTGGCTACCCCATCCTCCTCCAGCAGCTCGAGTATATTCAGTGGCCCCACGAAGTGACCGACCCCGACCACGACGAAGTAGTCCTCGTTCTCCTGCAGCAGCTGCAGAATCGCCGCCGCCATGTTGCGGTTGCGGTCGACGAACACCCGTCGGTATAGCTCGGCACCATCGGGGTGGTCGAGCGAGGCATGCAGCAGGGCGCGCAGCGTCTCCTCGTCGCCGTCCCGCCAAGCGTCCAATAGCTGGCCCACGGTCTGATGATCGACGGATGCGTTGACGGTCTCCTTGAGAAACCGCACCTGCATCGCTTCAGGCAGAGTGCTAAACAGGCCGATCTGCAGCTCCGCGTCTTCGAGCGCGGTAATTCGCTTTCCCGCTGCGCGATCCAGAAGGTAGCGGTCGATGCCGATCTCCGGCTCGAACCCGGCCGCGGCCGCCTGCAACACCGACAGCGACAGCGACAGCAACCACGGCTTCATTTGCGTGACACTGGCCGCCGGCATGCCCAGCGCGCCAGCGTAGTCGCGGACCTGTAGGTACAGCTCGGCCGGCAGGGCCTGCTTCAGCGACTGCCCTTCGCGATAGAAACCTTCGCGCATGGTGAGGGTCGCGACGCGAGCGGCTTCACGCTCCAGATCCAGCTCCACGACGAGATTCGGGCTGCGGGCAAACGCTCGTTCGATAACCGGGTCGAGGGGGTACATGTCGCGGTCGGCGAAGTGCACCGACCCGAGCAGGTATACCGAGTTGGACGCCCCCTGCGCCCGCCACAGGAACAGCGGGTGGCCGGCTCCCTGGTCGGCCACCAGCGGCGCTGCGCACAGGACCGCCAGGAGGAGGGCGCAGGATAGGTATCGGAGGGGTCGGCGGACGCTATGCAGTGCCGTCGTTGTTCTGCGGGTTGGTGTACCACACGCCACGGGCGAGGCGCAGCTTCTTGGTATTGGGTATCTCCGGGGTGCTGCCAGGCTCGAAGCCCCAGAATCGAGCGACAACCCCCTCGGAGAACTCCATCTGGGTCATCGAGTGGGTCTGTTCGAATGTCTCCCAGGACTCCCGACGCGTCGCCTGCTGCGCTGGCGTCATCTCCCGGATCTCCTCCTCATACTGCTCGATGAGCGAGTCGATCATCTCCGCCATCTCCGCCCGGGTCACCTGCGGCAGCTCCCCAGCCGCCACCTCGCCAGCGGCTTGCTCGCCAGAGGCACCCTCGCCGGCTACGGCGGCCCCGGCGCCGGGTTCACCGTCGGCCCCACCGCTGGACTGCGGCGTAGGCGTCGCTGACCGGTCGGTCACTTTGCCTTCGGCCGCCTGCGCCTTGTCCCGGGCGGAGCGGTTCATGCGAACGAGGATGTAGATGCAGACGGCGACGCCCGCCAGCAGGATGAAAGGCATTCGAATAGCAGCGTACCGCGCCGCGGCCTCCCAGGATAGGGTGCGGCCATGGCAGCCAATCGCCCCCTACACGGCATCGTGGTGCTCGACCTTACTCGGGTGCTGGCTGGGCCCTTCTGCACCATGCTCCTCCGCGATCTCGGTGCCGAGGTGGTGAAGGTAGAGCCGCCCGCCGGTGACGACGCCCGCGCATTCGGGCCCTTCCTCACCGGCGCCGACGAGGCCTCCGCCTACTTCACCAGCCTCAACTGCGGCAAACGCTCGGTGGTGCTCGATCTCAAGCAAACCGCAGATCGCTCGCGCTTTGCGGAGCTGGTGAAGCGCGCGGACGTGCTGGTGGAGAACTACCGACCCGGCACGCTCGCCAGGCTGGGATTCGATGAGCGGCGACTCCAGGAGCTCAACCCCGACCTGGTGTACGCGGCAATCAGCGGTTTCGGCGCGACCGGCCCCTACGCCAGTCGTCCCGCCTACGACGTGATAATCCAGGCGCTCTCAGGAATCGTGTCCATTACCGGCACCGAGAGCGGCGAGCGGGTCCGAGTCGGCACGTCGATCGCCGACATCGTCAGCGGTCTATACGCGGCGGTGGGAGTCCTGGCCGCGCTCAGCCGGCGTGACCGCGGTGGTGGCGGTGCGCAGATCGACCTGTCGATGCTGGACGCGGCGGTTTCGGTGCTGGAGAACGCGGTTGCCCGCTATCAGGTGAATGGCGAGGTACCCGTGCCGCTCGGCTCGCGCCACCCCGCCATCGCCCCGTTCGAGGCCTTCGACGCCGCCGACGGTCAGGTGGTTGTTGCCGCAGGTAACGACCGCCTGTTCGCCGCTCTCTGTGAAGTCGTCGGCGCTGCCCATCTGCCGAATGACCCACGCTTCGGCAGCAACCCCGAGCGTATGGCACACGCCCGCGAGCTCAAGCACGAGCTCGAGAAGGCACTGCGGCAGCGCACGGTTGCCGAGTGGGTGGCGTCCCTCGCCGAAGCCGGCGTACCGGTAGCGCGCGTGAACACGGTCGCCGATCTGTTTCAGGACCCGCAGCTGGCGGCGCGCGGCATGCTGACGCCGGTGGCGGGGCTGGATGGCTTTGCCGTCACCGGCAGCCCGCTCAAGTTTGCCGGCATTCCCGATGAGTCGGTGCGGCCGCCGGCGCCGACGCTGGGCCAGCATAACGACCGACCGCTGAGCGCAGGCAAACGCTAGGCGTCACGGCCAGCCAGTTTCTGCAAGGCCCAGCGTAGGGCGGCGCATACCCGTGGCACCAGCAGCGCCTCCGCCTCCTGCGCCGACACCCAGCGAAACTCGTCGTGCTCGGGGCGGCCAAGCTCCTCATTGACCGGCAGCACCACCTCGTGTTGCTCGGTGCGACCCAGGTAGTAGCGGGCCCGCTTGCCGCGGCTGTAGGCCTCGGTCTGGTAGTAGTCGTGGCCCCAGGCCAGCTCCACGCTCGATAGCCCGGTTTCCTCGGTGAGCTCCCGCAGCGCAGCGGCCGGCGGCTCCTCCCCCTCCTCCACCATTCCCTTCGGGAAGTCCCAGTGACGGTAGGCGCGCAGCAGCAGAAACCGCTCGCGGGAACCGGGCGCCTCCGAGGAAGGCGGCGCCATCGGTATCCCCCCCGCCGACAGCATGGTTGGAGGCCGGGACGAGGCTCGCCGTGACGCGTCAGCC
>CAJWOB010000372.1 GCA_913043885.1 uncultured Spirochaetaceae bacterium
AGCCCTAGCCCTAGCCCTAGCCCTAGCCCTAGCCCTAGCCCTAGCCCTAGCCCTACCCCTAGCCCTACCCCTAGCCCTACCCCTAACCCTCTGCAGGAGCCGGAGCCAAACGACCCGGACTCTCGCGAGCACCTTGTGCCATCGCAGCCCACACACGCGCCCATCGGCGGCTCCTCGAGCGATCGCCCGCGCGCAGGTGGGGGCGGCGAACGTGCTGCTGACGATGAGCGAGCGCGGCGCTTGCCTGGTGGACGCTGCCGGTAGTGAGCGGGTGGCGGCGCCACCGGTCGATGCGGTGGACACGGTGGGCGCCGGCGACTGCCTCGCCGGCGTCTTCGCGGCAGGCCTCGCGCTTGGGCTGCCGGCAGCGGCGGCCCTCCGGCGAGCGGTGGCGGCTGCCGCGCTGAGTGTGACGCGCCGCGGGGCCCAGGCCTCGATGCCACCCGTCGTCGAGATAGACGCTGCATCACACTGAGCACAGTCCTCGTCGGAACGACGACCACGGTTGCCACACCTGGCGGTGCTCGTCGGTCGCTTACCAGCGCCCGGTTGGGCACCGCCGTCGTTTGCACCACAAGGAAGCGTCCGCTACGTTTGCCGTTTCCTACAAGGGAGGTCTCTTGGCGGGGGACGCCGCGACGAACGAACTGCTCGGCATGGACTACAAGGAAGTCCTCCGTCGGCAGACGATCTCCCGTGCCAAACGCCTCGCCCCGTTCTACGCCTTACTGTCGATCTCGTTCGTAATGCTCATCGCCTGGAGGTACGTCCCGAACTACGGGATGAGCCTGGCGTTCAAGGACTTCAGTCTTCAACGGCTGGCTAGGCAGCCCGTGGAACGACTTCGACCTCCGGAACACCACGCTCGACGATTCGAGGCGCTCATCGCTGGCGCTGGTGTGCGCGTAGACCGTGCAACGAGGATGGAGACCTGCTGATTCGGCCGTGGGTCACGGAGACAGTTTCATCTGCCAGCGGCAAGGGTGAGGGGAGTCGCTATTGACCGCCGGGTCAGGCGCGCTTGGCGCCGTACATGGCGCGGTCTGCACTGCTGATAGCCTCGTCCGCATTGGTCGACTCGATGTCCTGGCTGGTGCGCACCCCTATGCTGACCGATAGCGTCATCTCGTTGCCCTCCGCGTGCAGCGGCTCCGCTACGGCGTGCGTGATCTTGTCGGCCACCAGCTGCGCGTCCTCCGCGGCATGGATGTCGTCGAGGAGCGCGATGAACTCGTCTCCACCGAGTCGCGCCAGCAGGTCGCCGGTCCTCAGGCACGACTCGGCCCGCTCGGCAACGTGTTTTAGTGCGCGGTCGCCGACGGATTGGCCGTATGCATCGTTGATCGATTTGAACGCGTCGAGATCGAGATACAGCAGGGCATAGAGGTACGAACGGCCGCGGCCGGCTCGGGCCATCGCCTTGCCGACCTCGTCATTGAATCGGGAGCGGTTTGGCAGACCGGTTAGAGGGTCGTGCTGTGCCATGAAGCGCAGCTCCGCCTCGTGGCGTGCGTTCTCACGATACATGTAGGAGAGGGCGACGACGAGCAGCAACAACACCGCCGGCATGAGGCTGGTCGCGATAACCGTCCGCGCCGTTTCGGTGAGGGTCGGATCGACCAGCGAGTCGTCATAGCCGAATTGGAAGTAGCCGAACAGCACGATGGGAAGCAGCGTGCCGTAGCAGCGCAAACCGCGCTCGCGCTCGACGCTGAACAGGAAGGGAAAGGCGATGTTGACGAAAAAGACGATCCGCAGCAGGGACGCGCTACCGAGGGCGGCAGCGTATACGGCCGTCATGAGGTTGAAGACCGTGATGTAGGCGACGACCCCGGTGCGGTAGTGACCCCACCAGTTGAGCAGCAGAATCGATGCGTACACCAGGGCCAGCGGCACGACCACCAAAGCCAGAAGCCGCACCCCGAGCCCATACCAGAGTACTGCGAAGGGGACCATGGCCACCGAGATGGTGATGGAGAACTGATTGGTCAGGCGGATACGCGTGGCACGCTCCATGTCGATGCCACGCCCCACCCCCTGTTCGCTCAGCGTCCCCCAGAGCTTCCGCATATCAACCGAATAATTCTATCAGCTGGCGGCCATCAGTGGCGCTACCTCTCGGTCGCCTGTGCGCAGCTATGAGGGCCTGTCCACGGCGGCATACGCAGGTATAGAGTCGGCTATGGGCATCTACGCCACCCCGCACGAGCTCGACTTCCCATCACTGGAGGAGGTCCGGCGCGACCTGAAGGTGCGCTGGTACCGCTGCCCGATAGACCCGGCGCGGCTACGAGAGCTGATGAAGCGCAGCGATCTGCAGGGGGCCTTCCAGACTCTGGGCCACCTCGGCCTGTTCACGGTCACCGGCATCGCCACCGCCTACTGTTTCATCAACTCCCTGTGGCTTCCGTTCGGCCTGGCGCTCTGGTGCCACGGCACCGTCGGCAGTTTCTTCGCCGGATTGGCCACTCACGAGCTCGGCCACGGGACGGTGTGGCGCACCAAGTGGCTGAACGGCTTCTTCCTCCGCGTGTTCAGCGTGCTCTCGTGGCACAGCCACAACGAGTATGCGATCAGCCACACCTACCACCACCGCTATACGCTGTTTCCAGACGGCGATCGCGAGGTGCTGCTGCCCCGGCCGACCGGATTGCGCGCGCTAGCGGTCATCGAGCTGCTGACCGTCAACGTCCGCGGGGTCGCGAGTGTGTTTGGGCCCACCTTTCGCCATGCCTTCCGCGTGTATAACACCCGCAAGACGGGCCTGGGAGGCAGCGAATGGACGCGAGCGTTGTTCGACCTAGCTCCCGAAGTGGAGAGAAAGACGGTGCGCTGGGCGCGGATCACCATCGCATGCCACGCTGCGGTGCTCGCGGTATCGGCGATCTTCGGCGTGTGGTGGCTGTCGATCGTGCTTACCGGCTATGCGGTAGTTGGCAGATGGCTGGTCTTCCTGGTCGGGCGGCCGATGCACCTCGGGCTACGGGACAACGTACCGGACTTCCGGCTCTGCGTACGATCGAACCGTCTCGACCTTTTTACCTCATTCCTCTACTGGCGAATGAACTGGCACACCGAGCACCACATGTTTGCCGGCGTGCCCTGCTACAACCTCAAGAAGCTGGCGAAGGAGATCGAGGCGGACATGCCGCGGCTGCGCTCCCTATGGGAGTGCTGGCGCGAGATGCTGCAGATCGAGCGGCGCC
>CAJWOB010000373.1 GCA_913043885.1 uncultured Spirochaetaceae bacterium
CAGGCGATCGTCGATCCGCTGGCGAGCACCGAAGGCAACCGCACTCGCGCGGCGGAGCTCCTCAGCATCAGTCGCCGTACGTTATTCAACAAGCTCCGCGAGCTCGACGAGCAACGCCCCGGCGACTAGACAGCCGGGACGACGACCCGAACCGTGGTGCCGACCCCGTCGTCGGAGATGTCGATCTGGAGGCGGTGGTCCATCAGCCGCCCGGTCACGCGCACCTTCTCCGCAGCGGCGTGGCGGCCGACGTTGGTCATTGCTACCTCGTAGATGCGGAAGATCGCGAACGGCTACAGGCTGACGGAGACCACCAGCCGCGGTCCGTTCACGCGAACGCCGATCGCGGCTGCGTCGGGGGTGTCGGCCGCCCCTGCGGCCGCCCCTGCGGCGGCGGCCCGCGGCGGGCGATGCACCACCGGCACCAGCCAGCCGATCAGCGAGCCTAGGGCGGCACCCGCAATCACGTCGGTGAGGAAGTGGGCGCCGGCGAGCACGCGCAGCGAGGCGGCCGCGCCGGCGGCAACGAAGGACCCCGCGGCCACCAGGTGGCGAACCGGCGCGTCGGGGTAGAGGTCGGCCACGACGGTGCTGGCGAAGGCCGCCGACGTGAAGACCAGTGTGGTGTGCCCGGACGGAAACGAGTTGAGGCTGTCGCCGGCGGCCAACTGCTCTGCGCTTGGTGAGCCATACAGGAACGGGCGTGGCCGCCGCACCAGAGCCTTGAGCAGGTCCTTGGTGCCGAGGGCGACCGCCAGCGCCTGGACGTACATCGCCCCGATGGCAAAGGCCTGATCCCACCTGGCAAGGGCGAGGCCGATCGGCGCCAGGGCCACCATCCCGTAGCTGGCGACGGTGCTGGCCGTGTCGAGCGATGGAGAGAGCTCGAAGACACCGCCGCCGTCGAGCGCGGGGATGTCGCTGACCGACAGAGTGGCCAGCTCCGTGGCGAATATGGGCGCCGTGGACTCGCTCCACAGGAATCCTCCTGCCGCCAGGCCGAGACCGGCCAACGTCAGAGGCCCGTCGACTCGCGGGTCGAACCGATAGGGAGGGTGGGCATCGGTGGCGGATACCGCGGTGGCGATGCTGGTGGCGACCAGCGCGGCGCACAGCGAGCGACGCGGTAGCGGGCGCCGGCGGCCGCGACGCCGGACGCCCGGCTTAGCCGTACGGTCCGCGTGGATGTTCACCCAGCAGCTGTCGCTGGCGCGGGGTGCACTGGTCCAGGATGTCCCGCGACAGGTGGTAGTTCAGAAACGGCCAGAAGCGCTGCGCCACGAAGCGCCGCGAGTAGCCGGCCACCGTCGCCAGCCGCGTCCGATCGGTCGTGTTTGGCGCCCCCCGATGCCAGCAGTGGTTGCTGTAGATGACACAGTCGCCGGCCGCGCAGGTAAGCGATACTGGCGCCTCGCCCTGCCACTCGGGGGGATCGCCGTCCTCCGGGCGCGGTTGGCGGCAGGCCCGATGCGACCCCGGCACCACCTGGGTGGGGCCCATTTCCTCGGGCACGTCGACCACGTAGTAGTGGCAGTTGAGGACGTTGATGATCGGCGGATACTCGACTTCGTCGCCGACGTCTTCCGGGCGTTGGAGGTAGAGCTCGTCGGCGTGCCAGTGAAGTACCTCGGTGCCGGCCCGCATACGGTGCACCTGCTCGGCGATGATGTGCAGCTGTGGCCCGAGCATCCGCTCCAACAGGGAGATGACCGGCTCGTTCTCGAGCAGCTCCACGAAGTCCATGCCGCGTTCGAACATCCGCGTGGGCGAGTTTTCCGGGTAGCCGTAGGTGTCGGCGAGCGACTCCGCGCGGCGTAGAAAGTGCTCGACGGTGGCGGCCGGCAGGGCACCCGGGATAATCAGGTAGCCGCTGTCCCGGAGCTGCGACTCCCAATCTGAGAGCTCGGCCGCGGTAGGCGCCTCGGTGTGGAAGAGCAGGGTATCGTCCGAGGTCATCGTGCAGCGCCGACCACGACATCATACCGGCAACGGTTTGCTGTCAAGGATCGGCGCAGGAGCCCGCGGCGACGTGGCGCGCGACGACGCGCCGGCCGGCGGGCGGCGAGGAGGATGGTATGACCTACAGAGAGACGTTCGATGATGGCCCCGGCGGGTGGTTCGGGTGGATAAGCAATGCCGCCGGACCGCGGCGCCTGGAGATGAAGGACAGCTTTGCGGTCAGCCGCAGCCCGTGGTGGATCGACTACAACCACGCCCCACCCGGTGCTGGCTACTTACACCCGCTGTACATGTTCTACACCACCGGGCTTGCCGGCGAGCACCATCGCGAGGTGGCCGGAGACAACCGCTTCGTCGCCGGCGGTTTCTCTACCAACTTCCTCGATGCGCGCATCAGCGTCAGGCTCAAGGGCGAGCTTGACGCCCAGGGGGCGCAGCTGTTGTGGCTGTTCCAGGCCACGCAGGGCGGGATGACATCGGGCTGGCTGCTCACCGGCCAGCCGGTCGAGGTGACCGCAGACTGGAGTGAGCACACCGCCGTCCTCAGCACGGACGTTTCTCAGTGGAAGTGCCTGGGCGCGCGCCACGACCGCACCGACTACTACGGCGAGCTGCCGCTCGCGACGGTGCTCGGCGACGTGAACACCGACATCCTGCTCGTACTGCACCCTCTACAGGTAGCACCGATGGGGCCGATCGATGGCGACCCCCACCTCCTGCGCCCGGAGAAGGACTACCCGGTGTGGCGCCACCGCCTGCCGGAGGGGTACGTGATGCTGGATGAAGTGAAGAGCGAGCTCGCCTGAGGCAGAAGCGCGGTGGCGTCGTCGGCTGGCTATTTTGACAAGCTCCCCCTCCCGGGCTCATGGTCGAAGGACCATGGCGGATCCGAAGATCACCAAGTTAGAGCTGCATACCTTCAGGTACGAGGTGCCGGACATGGGGCGCGATGGGGACGGGTTCAACCTCGTCTACGCGCCCGGCGGGCGGCTCGACTCGGAGGGCCAGGTGCTGCGGCTGTTCACCGACACCGGGCTGGTCGGCGAGTGCCTGGCGGGCCGCGCCTCGGAGCTGTCGACCTTGCCGCAGTTCTGGCACTACCTGAAGGGCAAGAGCGCGCTGCAGCGCGAGCGCATCAACGACGACGTGAAGCGGGCGCTGCGGCAGGCCGCCCGCATGGGGGTGGGTCCCATCGACATGGCGCTGTGGGACA
>CAJWOB010000374.1 GCA_913043885.1 uncultured Spirochaetaceae bacterium
CCCGGCCCGAGCGCGGCGGCAGCCGCGACCTGGAGTTCGTGGCCATGAACCACGGTGGCCGCAAGCAGCTAGTCGTCGAGCCCGTCGCCGCAGCCGGCCTGCAACTGCGATCGCGGCGCAAGAACGTCGACCTGCCGGCTTCGGGCATGCGCCGGTTCCACCTGCATCTGGAGTCGGACGGCACGGTGCGCCGCGGCCGCCACCTGGTCGCCGTCGACGTGCGGGAGGAGCAAGGCCGGCGCTCCCGGCTGCTGGCCGAAGCGGCCGTCGCGCTGGTGGATGTGAGGTAGCGGCTGACTCGGTTCGGAAGGTCACCATAGCAACAGACGCAGCATCACCCGAACCCCGTCGCGCGCAGGCGCGGCTCACGAGCGGGAGGTTTCTTTGTACCAAACGCGACTGCACCTGAACCAGGCGACCGACTCCGGCGAGTACGGCCCTGCCCAACGCGCCCTGCTCGACCGTGCGGATGTGGCCGCAGCGCGGGCGGAGATCGCGGGCTGGCCCGGCTACGACCGCACCCCGCTGCTGATCCGCGACGCGATGGCCGCAGACGCCGGTGTCGCCGCGGTCTGGTGCAAGCACGAGGGCTACCGCTTCGGCATCGGCAGCTTCAAGCCCACAGGCCCCACCTACGCCATGCTGAATGTGCTCAAGAACGAGGTGCGCAAGGCTGTCGGGGTCGAACCGACGACTCGGGGGCTCCTGGATGGCGAGCACGCTCAGGTCGCGGGCAACGTCGTCGTCACCGCGGCCACGTCGGGCAACCACGGGCGCGCCCTAGCGTGGGGAGCGCGCACCTTCGGCTGCCGTGCCGTCATCTATATGAACGAAGAGGTCAGCGCCGGGCGCGCGCGCGCGATCGCCGGGTTCGGCGCCGAGGTGGTGCGGGTGCCCGGCTCCTTCGACGCGGCGGTCCACCGCTGCAGCGAGGATGCCACCGCCCGCGGCTGGCTGGTGATCTCCGACTATCCATCCCCCGACTATCCCGAGGTGCCGCGTGTGATCATGCAGGGTTACGCCGTGGTCGCCGCTGAGATCTGCGAGCAGCTTGCCGAACCGCCTACCCATCTCTTCGTACCCGGTGGCGGCGGTGTCCTGGCCGGGGGCATCTGCGGTTGTCTGTGGGAGAGGCTGGGATCGAACCGCCCCCGGATCGTGCTCGTGGAGCCGGACGCCTCCCGGTGTCTCTACGAAAGTGCGCGGGCCGGGAGCATGGCCAGGGTGCCTTCCGCCGCCTCGATCATGGACGGCCTGGTGGTCGAGGAACCGTCCGCCGCCGCCTGGCCGCTGGTTCGGGGCGGTGCCTTCGCATTCCTCGCCGTGGAGGACCAGGCCGCGGTCGATGCCATGCGCCAGGCTGCCCACCCGCCCGACGGCGATCCGCCCGCCGTCATCGGCGACACCGGTAGTGCCGCCTGGGCCGGGTTTCTCGCCGCGACGGCCGACCCGGATCTCCGACGCCATCTCGGCCTCGACGCCACCAGCCGGGTGGTCATCATCGCCACCGAGGCCGCTACCGACCCGGAGGTATACCGACGAATCGTCGGCGTCGGGCCGGAGACGGTATCCGGCTAACGCCGCGCGCGGCGCGGTCTCGTTTCAGAGTGCGTCGGGGAAGTCGTAGCCGAACCGCCTGAGCATCCAGGCGATCATCCGCATGTTATAATAGCCGTCGAAGACGTGGTGCAGCGCCCGGCAGCGCCGGCGGGAATCGCTTTCGAGCTGCTCGAACCCATCGCCAACCGCCGCCGCCGTTCCAGCCACGTTCCCAGGGTCGACGCGCACGATCAAAGCGGCGAACTCCGTCATGTACCAGGCGTGGTGCCGCAGGATCTCCCAGGCCGATATCCGGTACCCGAGCTGCTCCCGGCGGCGGCTGGGCAGCCCTTCCAGACGCCGCAAGTTGGCGTCAATCGTCGGCGCGAACCTGGCCACCTCGCCCTGGATCCCCGCCATCTTCCGGCGCACCTGGACGACCTCAAAAGGCTGTTCGCCGCGCAGCACCGCCGTCATGCTCAGCCGTCCGAGTCGAGTCAGGTAGCAGTACGCGTCGTCTCCGGCAGCGCCGAACAGGTCGCGGAAATAGCTGCCCACCAGGCGCCGGTAGCCCGCCTTCGCGTTCCACAGCGTGTGCCCCATCACGTGCATCGCAACCCCAGTCGGGAAGGCGATGCGGGTACGCTGGGCGCTGATGTAGCCGTCCATCTCCAGCGCCCCAAGGTCCCTCAGGTCCCGGTACAGTACTGGCACGATCTCCATGCCCGAGGGATCACAGGTCGGATCGAACATCAGGTGGAAGTCGAAATCCACGCAGTCACCGGCGAACGACCGCCGCCACTGATCGAGGAAGCGCAGATTCTCCTCGGTGTCACGGGGAAACACCAGCCGGTTGCGCCGGTACGGCGGCAGGCGGGCAACAGGCTTCCTGCGCCTGGCCTCCTCGGTCAGCAGCGGCGCGGTGAAGGAGCGGGTTATGGGTGCGAACATCAGGGTGAAACGGTCCGGGTTCGCGATCTTCTCGGCCTGCGGCGCCCATAACAGGTCGACGTAGGCGAGGAATACGATCCGCGTCTCCAATCGCCGCGCCGTCAGCAGCACGTCTATCTGGTTGAGGATCTGCACGTAGAAGTCGCTGGGACGGGCGCCGCCGCAGCGGGCGCACTCGCACTGGTTGTTGGTGCCGTCGGCCAGCCATACGTGGACCAACTCCTCGTCTGGATGCTCGCCGGCGTAGTCGGCGACCGCCGCCGCCATGATCCGCCGCACGCGCGGACTGGAATAGCACAGGTTGGTGTTCAGCGGTGTCCCCTGGTAGAGCCCGCGACGCCCGTCGATCCGGGCCAGGTGGCGAACCACCGGCGGCGGAATCCGCTGTTTCGTGGGCGCCCACTCCAGCCCGGAGATGCCGAAAGGCTCGCAGGTCCAGCCATGACCGACGGTGTGCAGCAGGATCCCGCGGCGCCGGGCCTCGGACTTGGCCCGCTCCCAGGCCCGCGCCGCGTCGGCAGTCGTGTAGTCGGTGCGGCCGTTGGGATTCTCCCTGCCGTACCAGCGCTCGAAGAAGGTGTAAGCGTTGCGGAACTGCAGGAAGTAGGCGTTGAAGCCACGGCGGGCGGCGTAGTCGATCATGTCCCGCACGTGCCGGATCGAGCAGGCCCCCTCGAT
>CAJWOB010000375.1 GCA_913043885.1 uncultured Spirochaetaceae bacterium
CGCGGGCTGCGTGCTCACCGGCTGCGCGTGGCCGGTGAGCGCGCTGGCGACCAGGAGGATGACGGCCGCCCCGGCCCCCACCACGTCTCGTACGCTCGGCATTGGCGCATCCGCTCGACGAGACTCCATCGTCTGTGCGTTGATCATTCCGATGACTACGTCCACATCGCGCACGCCGAGGGTCGCCTACTGGAACGGCGATTTCATCCCCGAAACGGAGGCCCGGGTCTCCGTTTTCGACAGCGCGCTGATGTTCGGCGACATGGTGTTCGAGATGACCCGCACCTTCAACGGCGAGCCCTTCCGACTACGCGATCACCTCGAGCGCCTGTACGCGTCCATCGCCTACGCCCGCATCGACTGCGGCATGAGCATCGACGAGCTAGAGGCCGCGACCCACGACACCATCGCCCGCAACCGCGAGAGTCTGGCCGGTCTCGACTATCAGATCATGCACGACATCTCCCGAGGCGGGCTGGAGGTCTACGACAGCCTCATCAAGGAAGGAACGGCACCGCTCGTGATCATCACCACCGTTCCGCTGGTTCGCCATCTGGGCGCCGTGGCTCACCTGTTCGAAGAGGGCAAGCACTGCGTGGTGACCCGCCAGCAGTCGGTGCCCGCCCGCTACCTGGATCCAAAGGCCAAGAACCGAAGCCGCCTGTTCTACAAGCTGGCGGAGCTGGAGGCTGCCGAACGCCAGCCGGGTGCCATGCCATTGCTCACCGACGAGCGGGGATTCCTTACCGAGAGTGTCGGCGCCAACGTGTTCGTCGCTGCCGATGGCGTCATCCGCACGCCTCCCGGCCACGAGATCCTCCGCGGCGTGTCGCGACAGACCTGCCTCGAGCTCGCCGCCGACCTGGGCGTGGACGTGCACGAGACCGATCTGTCCCCCTACGACCTGCAGCGTGCGGATGAGGCGTGGCTTACCAGCACTCCATTCTGCATGCTGCCGATCACCCGCTACGAGGGTGCGCCACTTGCAGGCGGCAGTCCGGGACCGCTCTTCCGGCAACTGCTCGAGCGCTGGTCCGAGCGAGTGGGCGTCGACATCGTCGCCCAGGCAGCGGAGTACAGAGAGCTGGCGAAGGCGTGGACGCCGTAGCTCGCGGGCGCCGGCCTAGCCGATCACCTCGCGGATCAGGCGCACCGCGTTATCGCCACAGATGCCGGCGATCGCCTCGTCGGTGTAGCCGCGCTCGCCAAGCGCGGCGATGAGGTTGGGCGTGTCGGTGCTGCAGGAAAACGGCGCGGGGTAGTAGCCGACCTGATCCTTGAAGTCGGTGCCGACGGCAACGTGCTCCCAGCCCATTACCTCCACCAGATGCTCCAGGGCGGCCAGTAGCAGCGACAGGCCGGGGGCCTCGCTCGATGGCCCGAGCGGGGTGGGGGAGACGCCAACCACGCCGCCGGTCGCGGCCACCGCCTTCAGCTGCTGATCGGTCAGATAGCGAGCCGAATCGGTGAGGGCGCGTGCGCCGCCGTGACTCACCAGCACCGGGCCTGCCATCACCTCCAGCACCTCCCAGAAGGCGGGCTCCACCAGATGGGTGAGGTCGACGATGATGCCCAGCTCCGCCATGGCCCGCAGTAACTCGCGTCCCCGGGAGGACAGGTGGGCCGCGGCGTCCCGGGCCGCGTCGAAGGCGCGCATGGTGCCCGCCTCCCAGACCTGAGAGGCGCCGCCAAACTCGTTGGCATGCTCGTGAACCAGGCCGACGTGGCGCAGCCCTTTCTCATAGAAGAGATTGAGCGTGTCGACGCTGCCCTCGAGCGCGTCGCTACCCTCCATGCCAGCTACCAGCGCCACGCGACCCTCCCGGGAGGCGGTCTCGAGGTCGCGTGCGGTGCGGGCCAGCACAACCCTGGCTCCCGCGGGGCCGCCGACCTCTCGCTCGGCGTAGTCCAGCATGGCCAGCAGCGTTTCCCGCGGCGATGCAACGGAGTGGCTATGCGGCCCGCTCTGCGCGATGTCGGGGGTCCAGGTGGCGCAGAGCTGACCCTGGACGCCGCCAGCCTGCAACATTGGCACGTCGGTAACGCCGCCCAGGGAGGCATCGAGGGGAAGGCCGCGTCGAAACGCGAGGTCGAGCGCGTGGCCGTGGACGTCGAAGACCACGATGCATTGAAGCGCGGTGCAGCCAGGGTCTGGCAACCCCCACCTAGGTGCCGCGTCGGCTACACTTCCGCCACGGATGCCTGAGCTGCGATCATGCCGCCCCGACGAGTTGGATGAGGTGCTCCAGCTGGTGAATCTGGTGTTCCGCACCAGCCAGGGCCGACCGGCCAGCATCGCTGCCGACTATCCCCAGATCTACACCGCTACCAATCTCGACAACATCATCACGGTGCGCGAGTCGGGGCGCATCCGCGCCTGCGTGGCCACGTCGCCCATGCGTGTCGCCTGCGGCGACCTGACGTTGGAGACGCTGGGGGTGAACTGCACGACCACCCACCCGGAGTGGCGGCGGCGTGGTCTCGGGGAGTTGATGATGCGGGAGATCGCGGGGCGTGCCACCGAGCGCGGCTGCGACCTGGTGCATCTGGACGCCGGCGTGCCCGAGTGGTACCGCGACCTGGAGTACGAGTATGGCGGCCGTAGCAACCACTACACGATCCATCGCGGCAACGCCGACCTCCTGCCACCGCTCGAGCCTGGTGTGGATGTGGCGATGGGGAATGGCGACGACGCGATGGCGGCTGCCCATCGGCTGCACGCGGCGGAGCGCCTCGGCACCGTTCGCACGCTCGACGAATCGACCGTGGCGTACGCGCGTTCGGGCGGCCACGTGGTGACGGCGGTGCGCAACGGCGAAGTGGGGGCCTACGTCTATTTGCGGGAGGCCGACCAGGCGGTTATCGAACATGGCGGCCGCTCGGAGGAGGTGGCGGCGCTGATGCGCCATTTGTTCGAGCAGGCGGAGGTTGCGAGCAGGGACCTGTCGCGCACGGCGCGCGCCGACGATGCCCACCCAGAGCGACGGCCGTTGCTGACCGTGGAGGTAAGCCCGCTGTCCGCGCTGGACGCGCTACTGGCTGGCTGCGCCCTGCCGGTGAGCCAGTCGTACTGGCACATGTTCTATCTTCCGAACGTGGCGCAGACGGTGGCCAAGCTAGATGCGTCGGTCGTCGTCGAGAGCGCGAGACCCGCGGAGT
>CAJWOB010000376.1 GCA_913043885.1 uncultured Spirochaetaceae bacterium
GGATCGGATGGCGGCCTGGTAGCCAACGGCATGCGCGCCAACGCCGAGGCACTCAAAGCGTTCAAGAAGTGACCGCCGCGACCAGCGGGCGGCCGCAGGGGCGGGTGGTGAGCCCCGGCGTGCGCCATCCGCTCATCGACGAGGTGCTGGGCGAGTTCGGCCCCATCGTCATCACCCCCGACCACGAGCCGGCCACCATCAGCGCCCACCTCGGCTCCGCCGAGGCGCTGATTCTGCAGGGGGCGGCCGGCGCCGGCGCCGATGTCATTGCCGCCGGCCCGGTTCTACGGGTCATCGCGCGCAGCGGGGTGGGTGTCGACAACGTCGACGTCGCCGCCGCGTCGCAACGCGGCATCGCCGTCATCAACACGCCTGGAGCCAACGCAAAATCGGTGGCCGAGGCGGCCCTCACCTACAGTCTCGCTATCCTCAAGAATCTCCCCCACTGGGATGCGCAGGTGAAGGCCAGCAACTGGGATGCACGCCTCAGCCGCGACACCAAGGACATAGCCGGCGCAACGCTGGGCATCGTCGGGCTCGGCAACGTCGGCAAGGAGCTGGCTCGCCTGGCCGTGGCGCTGGGTATGCGGGTGGTGGCGACCGACCCGTTCATCACCTCCGCCGACGCGGCGGCGGTAGGAGCCACCCTGCTGCCCTTCGCCGAGGTGCTGGAGCAGGCCGACATCGTGTCGCTGCACAGCACACTCACCGACGACACGCGCGGCATCATCAACGCCGACACACTGCGCCTGATGAAGCCCGATGCCGGCCTAGTGAACTTCGGCCGCGGCGGCCTGATCGAGAGCCTGGACGTGGTCCACCGCGCCCTGGTCGACGGCAGGCTCCGCGGCGTGGCCCTGGACGCCTTCGATCCCGAGCCGCCCGACACCAGCCATCCCATCTTTCGTCACGAGAGGATGTTGGGGAGCCCCCACGCGCCGGGCAACACCCCGAGTGCGTGGGACAACATCTTTGCGTCGTTTACCCGCGACGTGGCTGCGGTGCTGCGCGGCGAGCCGCCCCGCTACTGCGTCAATCCGCAAGTGCTGGAACGGCCCTAGCCGCGGTGACAGCTCAGCTCCACGACCAGCACCTCCATTCCCGTCACTCCGTCGACTCCAAGGCCGACCCGGCGGCGAACTGTCAGCAGGCATTGGCTACCGGTTTGACCGGGCTGACCTTTACCGAGCACTACGATCCCCATCCCGCCGAGTGGAAGCGCTGTAAGTGGGACTACGCGGCCATCCACGACACCGTCGACTCGCTGCGAGAGCGATTCGCGCCCGACTTGGAGATAGGACTCGGCATCGAGGTCGACTATCAGCCGCAGATGCTGGACGCCATCATCGACTACCTCGATCGCCACGATTTCGACGTCGTACTGCTGTCGATTCACTGGGCCGCTGACCGTCAACTGCATCTGCGCCGCAAGTGGAAGGGGGCGGGAGCCGCGGAGATGACCGCCGCTTACGAGGCTACGCTGCTCGACGCCAGCCAACGGCTGCGACGGTACGCCGAGCAGGGTGAGCGGCCGTTCGACGTCATCGGCCATCTCGATGTGGTCGCCCGCTACCAGCAGCAGTTCTGGCAACAGGTGGTGCCGATGGACGCGGGGGCGGTCGACGAGGCGCTACAGCAGCTCATCGAAGCGGGGGTGGTGCCGGAGGCCAACACCAGTGGCATCCGTCAGGGCCTCGGCCGTACGCTGCCGGAGCCCTCCGTGCTGGGCAGATACCGCGAGCTGGGAGGGCGTTTCGTAAGCCTCGGCAGCGATGCCCATCTCGCCCAGCACGTCGGCGCCGGCATCGCCGAGACCGCCCAGGCGCTGGCGGCGGTGGGGATCGAGGGCGAGGCGGTCTACCGAGACCGCGTGCAGACGATCATTCCGTTCTAGTAGACTCAACCCGTGAGCAGTAACAGTGATTACAAGATCGTAGGCGGCAGCCCCGTCCGCCACGACGGCGTCGAGAAGGTGACCGGCCGCGCCGCCTACGGCGCCGACTTCTCGCTACCAGGCATGCTGTACGGCAGGGTGATGCGCAGCGAACACGCCCATGCCCGCATCAAGTCGATCGACACCAGCGCTGCGCTGGCCCTCGACGGCGTGCTATGCGCGGTGACCGGCGACGACTTCCCGACGGTCAGCGCCGAGGGCCAGGCCATCGGCGAGGCGCCGGCCAGCGTACGCGACACCGCTCACAATGTCATGGCGCGCGGCCATGCCCGCTATCACGGACACGCCATCGCCGCAGTAGCGGCCACCTCGCCCGACATTGCCCAGCAGGCACTCGCGCTGATTAAGGTCGACTACGAGCCGCTGCCGCACGTCACCGGTGTAATGGAGGCCGTTGATGGCAAGGTCATCGTTGACGAAGCGTTGCTCACCGACGGCGAGAAGGGTAGTGGCCACACCAACGTCGCGGCCACCAACCTGTTTGAGCGGGGCGACCTGGAAGTCGGGTTCGATAGCGCCGACGTCGTACTCGAGCGCGAATACGACAGCGCCACCATTCACCAGGGATATATCGAACCCCACGCCTGCGTCGCGCGGGTAATCGAGGATGGCCAGGTGCTGCTGTGGGTGTCGAGTCAGGGCCAGTTCGCCATGCGCGATCGCTCGGCCGATGTGCTGGGAATTCCAGCGTCGAAGATTCGCGCCATCCCGGCGGAGATTGGCGGTGGCTTTGGCGGCAAGACTACGGTCTACCTTGAACCAGTGGCGATCCTGATGGCACAGAAGACCGGGCGGCCGGTCAAGATGTGGATGACCAGGGAAGAGGTGTTTCGTGCCACTGGCCCAGCACCTGGCAGCCACATCCGCGTGAAGATGGGCGTCACCAACGATGGCGACATCACCGCCGTCGACAGTGACATGTGGTTCGAGGCCGGCGGCTACCCGGGATCAGCCTACGGCGCCGGCATGCAGGCCCTCATAGCGCCTTATGATGTCGATACGTTCCGCATCAAGGGTTACGACGTTCTCGTTAACAAGCCGAAGTCGGCCGCGTATCGGGCGCCGGGCGCTCCGAACGCCTCCCATGCCACTGAATCGCTGATCGACGAATTGTGCGAGCACATCGGCATGGATCCGCTGGAGTTTCGGCTGCGCAACGCCGCGCGCAAGGGGACGCGGCAGGCCAGCGGCCCCGCCTACCCC
>CAJWOB010000377.1 GCA_913043885.1 uncultured Spirochaetaceae bacterium
CGCCGAGGGCCAGCGGCGCTACGTCGAGTCGCTGTCGTCCTACGCGCGGCAGTTCCTCGGGCGCCTCGACAAGCCGGACGTCGATTACATCGAGGGCCTGTCGCCGGCAATCTCGATCGAGCAGAAGACCACCCACCGTAACCCACGCTCTACCGTGGGCACGGTCACCGAGATCTACGACTACCTGCGGCTGCTGTACGCCCGCATCGGTCACCCCCACTGTGCCAACTGCGGGTCGCCGATCGAGGAGCAGTCGGTGGATCAGATCGTCGACAGCATCATGAGCCTCCCCGACGGATCACGGGTGGTACTGCTGGCCCCAGTCATCAGCGGCAAGAAGGGAGAGCACCGCAAGATCATCGACGATGCCAAACGCGCCGGCTTCGTGCGTGTCCGCGTCGACGGGGAGATCCGCTCCCTCGACGACGACATCGAGCTGGAGAAGAACAAGAAGCACTCCATCGATGTGGTGGTAGATCGCATCTCGATCAAGCCCGAGGTGGCCAAGCGGGTGGCGGAGTCGGTGGAAACCGCCCTGGAGGTCGCCGGTGGGCGGGCCACGGCGCTAGTCGACGCCAACGGTAGCTCCGCCGAGCGCTACTACTCGCAGAGCAGCTCGTGCAGCAACTGCGGCACCGCCTTCCCCGAGTTACAGCCACGGCTGTTCAGCTTCAACAACCCGCATGGCGCCTGCCCGGACTGCTCCGGCCTCGGCATCAAGATGGAGTTCGACCCGGAGCTGATCCTTCCGAACCGTTCTCTGAGCTTCAACGAAGGGGCGCTGTCGCCCTACAAGCCGTCGGCCGTCTGGCACCGCTCCACGTTCAAGGCGCTCGCCGACCACCACGGCTTCTCCCTCGACACGCCGTTCACCGCCATCCCCGACGACACCATTCACGCGCTTATGTACGGCACCGGTGAACCGATCGAGGTGAAGTACGAGAACTCGAAGCGCGGGAGCAAGTACCTCTACCAGACTCGCCACCGCGGGATCATCTACGACCTGCAGCGCCGTTATCTGGAGACCAACTCGCAGGGCGTGAAGGACTGGCTCGAGCAGTACCAGCGGGAGGATGTGTGCAGCGCCTGCCACGGGGCGCGGCTGCGGCAAGAGGCGTTGGCGGTGACGCTGCTCAGTGGCGGTGCCGAGAGCTCGGGGGCCCGGCGCGCCGCGCGGGACGCCAACATCGATCTGGTGGCGCGGATGAGCGTGCGCGATGCGGCGGACTTCTTCGCCGGCCTGGTGTTGTCCGAGGCGGATGAGCACATCGCGCAGCAGATCCTCAAGGAGGTGCGCGACCGGCTGTCGTTCCTGACCAGCGTCGGCTTGCAGTACCTCACCCTCGACCGGCGGGCGGCCACCCTCTCCGGAGGGGAGGCGCAGCGCATCCGACTCGCCACCCAGATCGGATCGTCGCTGGTCGGCGTGCTGTACATCCTCGACGAGCCCACCATCGGCCTGCATCAGCGCGACAACCAGCGGCTGCTGGACACCCTGGTGCGGCTTCGCGACCTCGGCAATACCCTGATCGTCGTCGAGCACGACGAGCAGACGCTGCGCAGCGCCGACTACATCGTCGACCTGGGCCCGGGTGCCGGCGTGCACGGCGGCTATGTGACGGCGGTGGGCACCTACCAGGAGATACTTGATTCCCGCAGCTCGTTAACCGGCCGCTACCTGTCCGGGGCGCTGCACATACCCCGGCCGCAGCAACGGCGCGAGGGCAACGGCCATCGCCTGGTGATCCGAGGTGCCGAGGAGCACAATCTGCGACGGATCGATGCCGAGTTCCCCCTCGGCTGCTTCGCGGTCATCACCGGAGTCTCTGGTTCCGGTAAATCGACGCTCCTATCGGACATCGTCTATCCCGCGCTTGCGAATCGCCTCAACCGGGCACACCTGCCGGTGGGGAAGGTGGCCGACATCGACGGCGTGGAGCACGTCGACAAGGTCATCAACATCGATCAGAGCCCGATCGGGCGCACCCCTCGCTCCAATCCCGCCACCTATGTGGGCCTGTTCACGCCGATTCGGGACCTGTTCTCGTCGCTGCCAGAGGCGAAGGCGCGCGGTTACAAGCCGGGGCGGTTCTCGTTCAACGTAAAGGGCGGGCGCTGCGAGAACTGCGAGGGCGACGGCCTCATCAAGATCGAGATGCACTTCCTGCCCGATGTCTACATCACCTGCGACGTATGCCATGGGCGCCGCTACAACCGCGAAACGCTGGACATTCGCTACAAAGGAAAGAACATCCACGAAGTGCTCGACATGACGGTGGAAGAGGCCCACGATTTCTTTCGCGTCGTGCCGGCCATCGAGCGGCGGCTGGCGACGCTCAACGCGGTCGGACTCGGCTACGTGCGGCTTGGACAATCGGCGCTCACCCTCAGCGGCGGCGAGGCGCAGCGCGTCAAGTTGTCCCTGGAGCTGGCCAAACGCAGCACTGGCAAGACCGTCTACCTGCTCGACGAGCCGACCACCGGCCTGCACTTCGACGACGTCCGACAGCTACTCGAGGTGCTGCATCTGCTGGTCGACCAGGGGAACACCGTCATCCTCATCGAGCACAATCTCGATGTGATCTCCCAGGCGGACTGGCTGGTCGATCTCGGCCCGGAGGGTGGCGACGGTGGTGGCCAGGTGGTGGCGAGCGGGCCGCCGGAGGTGGTGGCGGCCAGCAGGGAGTCGCACACCGCCGAGTACCTGCGTGAAGCGCTCGGCGCCGCTCCTGCGGGCAGAGAGGTAAGCAACGGCGCGCATCCCAAAGGCGAGCGTCCCCGGAAGTCAGCGGGGACTCGGGCCCGTGGGGGGGCGCCGGCTCGCAAGTAGTCACTTTGGCCGCGTTGCTCCGTCGGGCCGGCATGGTCGTCCTCGTCACGTGCGGGGTGCTGGTCGCGGCGCAGCCAGACGACGGGACGGCGAGCGATACGACGGCAACCGGCGCGCCGGCCGTGGCTCGAGAGCAGTCCGCGGCTCCACAGCTGTATGCGGCTCAGACTTCCGAGGCTCAGCCGTCCGCGACGCCGTCTGCGGCTCAGCTCCTCGAGCGGGCCCTGCCAATCGAGATCGACACCGCCAGCTACTTCGAGCTGCTGCAGCGCGTGCGCGAGCTCGGCCTCCCCGACACCGGCGGCAGAGCCGAGC
>CAJWOB010000378.1 GCA_913043885.1 uncultured Spirochaetaceae bacterium
CCCCATGCTGCGGGCTTCCTCGGCAGAGTCCTCCAGGATCTTCTTGCCACGCTTCGAAGGTGGCACGTCGCCGAGAATGAGCCCGCCCTTCCCCTTGGGGAGGCTGCGCTCCATCTCCATCAACATCTCGGCAACGTTGATCTTTACGCGCTGGAGAGCTTTGACCGCCACTCCCTCGCCGTCCTTGAGGAGGGCGAGAATCATGTGCTCGGGCAGGAGCTGCTCGGAGTGGAATCGCTTGGCCTCCTCCTGAGCGAGGATGGTGAGCACTTTCTGTGCCCTTTGGGTGAGGCCCTTAAACATGCTCTGCGGTCACCAGAGAGGGCGAATCAGGAGATCAGCCGGAAACCAGTTCACTATACGACAGCTCCTTCACGAGGCAGTGCCGAGAATATACCACAAGTCGTGGCGCGCGGCCTCTCAGCAAGGCGCACGCCCACGTGCGCAATGCCGGCCAATAACGGCAACCTCCGCTACTATCCTATCGGCCAGTTGGCCGCCACGCACCACCGCTGGTTGCCGCAGCGGGGCGTCATCGACTACGCCGTCCGTGCCAGTGCCGCCAACGGGCGTAGCCGCGCCGCGGCCAGCGCGGGTATCGCCGCGGCAAGCGTAGCCAGGGCGACCGTGGCCGCGGCGACCACCGCCACCTGTTCCGCCGGCAGCGTGAACGGTATCGACTCCAGGTAGAAGGAGCGGTCGATGAGGGCGATCGGCTCCGCGGCCTGCCCGGCGCCGGCCACCAGCTGGGCCACCCACGACACCCCCCGCTCTACGAGGGCCAGCGCCTCGTTGATGTTGACTGCCGCCGCCAGCCCCACTGCAACTCCTAAGATCGCCCCGGCCGCACCGGCGAGCGTGCCGGCGAGGGTAAGCGAGGCAAACACGGCAGCCGGGGGCAGCCCCATTGCCTTCAGGTACGCCACCTCCTGCCTTCGGGTGAGGCTGACCGACACCGTTGCCGATGCCACGTTGACGGTGGCGATCACCACGATCATCGCGACCACGAATAGCAGCAGCGCGCGGCTGGACTCGAATGAGCGCAGGCTTGCCGCTTCCAGCACCTTCCAGTCCCTCACCCGCCCGAGCTGCCCGACCAGGCGCTGTGCCTCCGCGACTACCGCTGCCAACGCCGCGGGATCGTGGGGATCGCCCACCTTGATGCCGATCAGCTCGCGGCCGGCCGGCAGTGCACGCGCGGCCGTGGCCAGCGAGACGAATGCCCAGCGGCGGTCCAGCTCCTGGTAGCCGCTGCTGAACACTCCCTGCACCCGAACCGCAGTCAGCCGCGGGGGGCCACCCAGCCGGGCCGCACCGAGCTCCGCATCACCGGCCACCGGCGCGATCAGATTGGAAGGAACCGCCACCAGATGGAGCTGGTCACCGACTGCCACACTCAGCTGGCGAGCTAACTCCGCGGACAGCACCACGCCATTCCCGGTGAGGTCGAAGCTACCGCCGTGGACCTCGACCATCGCTGCGAAACCGCGGTCCGTCTGTGGCAGGTCCACGGGTACCGCCCGCAGCTCCGCCACCACCCGCCGGCCACCCGCTGCCAGCAGCGTGCTGCCCCTGCGCTCGGGGATCGCTACCTCGACTCCCGGCAGCGCGGCCACAAACCCGGCAACTACCTCCACCGAAGCGCCACTCGCCAGCTGTGAGTCGGCAATCGCCACCTGGGCGTGGTAGCTGCCCAGTTCCAGGTAGCGATCGACGATACCGTCTATGAGCCCGTTCGCCACCACCATCACAACCGTCAGCGGCACCAGGCTCAGCGCGATGCCGAGCACCGCGCCGCGCAACCCCGACCGCACGCCGGAGACGGTGCGACGCCGCAGCAGGAATCGCCATGCCAGGGCAAGTACCAACCGCGCCAACTCTCTTCGTCGCGGCGCGCCAGGTGCGTAGCCCCGTGCCGCCAAGGTGGGCGCGGGGGCAGTCACGGCGGTGACCGCTCACCAGCGACGTGCAGCTGGCCGTGCTCGAGGTGCAGGTGCAGCTGGGCACGCGCGGCCAGACTGCGATCGTGGGTGACCACCAGCAAGGTGACCCCCCTCTGCTCGGCCAGGCCAAACAGCATATCGCCAACTTCGCCGGCGTTGCGCTCGTCGAGGTTGCCGGTGGGCTCGTCGGCAAGCACCACCTCTGGGTGCGCCGCCAGCGCCCGTGCAATGGCAACGCGCTGGCGCTCGCCGCCAGACAGCTGGTGCGGGTAGCGGCTGGCGTGGGGGGTCAGCCCAACCGCGGCGATCAGCTCCGCGGCCCGCGTGCCGGCGGCATGGCGGTGGGCGCCGCCGATCAACAGCGGCAGCTGCACGTTCTCGGAGGCGGTGAAGTCCCGCAGCAGGTGATGGAACTGGAACACCAAACCAAGCCGGCGCCGAAAGGCCGCCAGTGCGCGCTCCGGCAGCGTCGCTACGTCGACGCCGCCCACCAGGATGCTGCCACTGTCGACCTGGTCGAGGCCGCCGATGAGGTTCAGCAGGGTGCTCTTACCGGAGCCGCTCGCCCCGGTTACCGCCGCCGACTCGCCGGCGCCAAGTCGCAACGACGTACCGCGGAGCACCGCCAGCTCCTCCGCCTCGCTACGGTAGGTCTTCCACACCTGATCGACGACCAGTGGCGGCGGTGAGCTCATTCCGCGCGCAGCGCCACCGATGGACGGACCACAGCAGTCCGGCGAGCGGCCACCACACCGGCGCACGCAGGGACCGCCACCGCGAGCGCCGCTACCAGGGCCACCTCGCTGGGGAGCAGACGGGTGGGGACGTCGATGAGGTAGAAGCTGCCAGCCGCAAGCAGCGACACCGGGTCACCGGCCTGACCGAGCACGAGAGTCTGCGCCGCGCCGACCACCGCGTCGCCCACCACCGCGGCGCCGCCCGCCGGCCACGTGAACGGGTGGTACACCATCTCCTCGCGCTCCTTGATGTGCTCGATCACCGCCAGCTCGACCGCCCCCGACTCGAGGGGGATGAGGCACAGCACCCCGCGGCACCAGTTCGGCGTCCTGGTGCGCCGCCGCTCGTCCTGCAGCGGGGGCATGTCGATGGCCTGCGCGAACACCCGTGCAATGCAAGCCGTGGAGCCCAACGCCGGGACGGCCGACACCAAGGGTGCGCCCGAGGGTCAGTCTGGACCACCG
>CAJWOB010000379.1 GCA_913043885.1 uncultured Spirochaetaceae bacterium
GACGGTAACGGCGCCACCGGCAACCAGCGTTTCGACCCGAGCCTCACCGACGCTGGCGAGCGGGAAGCGCTCGATCCGACCGGTGGTGCCATTCGGCGGCGTCACCACCAGAAGGTCGTCGGCGGTCAAGCACAGCCACGACTCGCCACCTTCCTCGTGAAAGGCACCCGATTCGCTGATATCGCTGGCAGCGGCGGCCTGTACCGCCCCTGGATCCACACCGGCGGCCCGTAGAGCGGCTTGCGCGGTGGGGTTGAGTTGATCGAGCATGCTGCCCGTCGCGTCGACGAGGCGCGGACCTTAGCGCCGCAGCGAGGAGAACCTCAATGCTACTTTGGAATGATCCGGCAGCTGAACGTGGCCAGCGCATTGCCCGTAACGGTATGCACATCGCCCTGTTCGCGGGGCTCGCCCACTTCTGCATCGAGGTAGCGGGCAACTTCCTGCCCATCCTCTACCCGCTGCTGCAGGACCGCCTCTCGCTGAGCTTCACGCAGATCGGCACAGTGGCGCTGGTTGCCAATCTGGCCAACACCGCGCCGCAGCCGCTGTTCGGCTGGTGGGCGGGCCGCACCTCGGCCACGCGCCTGGCGGTGGTCGGCGTCCTGGCCAGCGGCGCCTTCTACAGCCTCAGTGGCCTGTCGCCGAGCTTTGCGCCACTCCTGGTGGCGGTGGCTCTGGGCGGGCTGGGCTCGGCGTTGTTCCATCCCAGTGCCGCGGCGGTGGCCGGCAGCGGCCAAGTAGGGCAGCGGCGACGCGGCACGCGCATGTCGATCTTCTCGGTGGGGGGCAACGCCGGTGCGGCACTGAGCCCGGTGCTGGTCGGCACCGCAGTAGGTGCGTTCGCACTGGCCGGGACGCTGACGGTGGGCGTGTGGGTGCTGGTGGCCGCACCACTGCTGTGGTGGTTTGCACGGCGGATGGGCATCGGCGAGCCGCCAGGCGCGCCAGACCGACCGGCGAGCCCGGGCGCCTCCGCCCACCGGACCTCCGACCACCGGGCCGCCGGTGTCCGCACCGCTGGCGACCGGGCCCCCGCCAAGCTGGCCTACGGTGCGGCGGCACTGACGGCGGTGGTGCTGCTGGCGGGTGCCCGCTCGTGGTTCCAGGTGTCGCTCATTAGCTACCTGCCGCTGTGGGTGGCCGACACCGGCGGATCGACGCAGCTGGCCGGCACCCTGTTGTTCGCGCTGTTGGCCAGCATCAGCGTGGGCAGCCTGGTGGGCGGCGCCCTCTCCGACCGCGTGGGTACCGGGGCGGTGCTCCTCGGTGCCATCGGGTTGCTGCTTCCGCTGCTGGCGCTGCTACTCCGTTACGCCGAGTTCCGCGGCACGCTCGGCGAGCTGCTGACCGTCGCGGCTATCGGCTGCTGTATGGGCGCCACCTTCCCGGTCGCAATCGTCGCCGCGCAGCAGGCCTGGCCGCGCAACATCGGCATGGCTGCCGGCACCGTCATCGGGCTTGGCTATCTGCCGGGCGGCGTAGGCGCCACCGTGGTCGGGGTCCTCGCCGACCGCGAGGGGCTGCTCGCGGCCCTGGGCGGCCTGTACTGGCCGCTTGCCGTCGGCGTCGGCTGCGCGCTGGCCTACATATTCGTCAGCCGGAGGATATCACAGCGGGCTAACATATCGGCCGGTACCGGCGGCTGAGCGGGCGCCAGCACCTCGCGATAGACGTGCGGCGGTACGGCCGATGTCGGCCAGGTACAGATTCGCCCCCCACTCCCCTTGTCCGCCACGGCCACCGAGTGTAGCGCGCTTGTCTCCCTCCCACAGAGTAGCCGACTATGCCGCATGCCTGCGGCCGACTCCGCGCACAAGGTTGATGCGCTGTTCTTCGCCCCCCACCCCGACGACGCCGAAATTGGCGCTGGCGGGCTGATTCTCTCCCTGCACGCCGCGGGGAGGAGCACGGCAATTGTGGACCTCAGCGAGGGCGAGGCCGCCAGCGGCGGCACCGTCGAGATCCGCTACGAAGAAGCGGAGCGGGCCCGCCAGATCCTCGGCGTCGCTTACCGCGAGAATCTCAAGCTGCCGGACGGCGGCATTCAGGATGACTACGACAGCCGGCTGCTGGCGGCCGCGGCCATCCGCCGCTACCAACCGACCATCGTCGTCGCCCCCTATTTCAGTGCCGACCCACCCGGTCGCGGCATCCGCCACAGCGACCATTGGCAGACGGGCCTTATCGCCAGCAACGCCTTCAACTACGCCCACCTGCGGCAGCTGCCGATCGACGGCGAGCCGTGGCAGGCAACGGCCATCTACTACTATATGGTGCCGCGCACCGTGGATCCCACGTTTGTGGTGGACTTCACCGAGCACGTCGACACCTACCTCGCCGCCATACGCGCGCACCGGAGCCAGTTCGGCATGGTCTTCGACCGTCGTGACTCCATAGAAGAGTTGTATGGACAGACGACGTTCGAGCTCCGCGGCCGCCACGACGGTTTCCTCTGGACCGGCGGCGGGTTCGCCCAGCCGTTCTGGGCCCCCGATCCACTGGTGGTCGGCGACCCGGTGGGAATAGCCGAGCGGCAGGTGACGCACGTGCAGCGCATGGACGACCTGCGCGCCGCACACCAGCAGGCGGACGGATGAAGGTAGCCGCCGGCGAGAAATTCGCCGCCATGCACGGCCCTGCGGCCGGCCAGATCGCGCCAGATCTCGAGTGGGTGACGATGGACGGCGAGCGCCGTTGGTCGGCAGATCCGTCGTCCTGCGAGCTGGCCATCTATGCATCGCAGACCTACAACGAGGTGTTCGTCGATGCCCTGGCCGACATGCCCGAGCTTCGCTGGGGCCACTCCGAGGACGCCGGCACCGACGGTCGCTTCGTCGATTCGCTCAGCGCCCGCGGGGTCACCCTCACCCACAGCCCCGGAACCAACGCCCCAGAGGTGGCGGAGATGGCGCTCGGCTTCCTGCTGTGGTCGGCGAAGCGCCTCGGCGATCTGCGCGCCCACGGTCATCACCGGGTTCAGCGAGAACTTCGGATCCTGCATGATCATCGACGCCTTGTGGCCGCGCAGCTTGCGCATCCGGGTTTCCGGCACGTTCAGGATATCCTCGCCGTCCATCTCCATCCGATCGGCGGTGATGAAGCCCGGCTTGCGGATCAGGCGCAGGATCGCGCGTC
>CAJWOB010000380.1 GCA_913043885.1 uncultured Spirochaetaceae bacterium
GGGAGTAAGGGGCGTAGCAGCAGCCTGCCGCTGCTCCTCCCTCTCAGGAGGACTGCCGCCCTGTTGCTCGCCGGTAACCTTTACGCGGACCGCCTCTGGATTCCTTCCAAAGCAAACCCCGCTGATGGCCCCTCCCGAGGGCGGGCCGTCGGGGTTTTCGAGGCAGGATGATGACCCAGAGCCGCCCTGAATGGGCGTCCGTGTGGACGCCCCTCCTCCAGGCGGCCGTCCGCTCAGGTACCGACTATAACTACCGTCTGGGAGTCAAGCACTTTCTCAATTGGCTGGGGGGGGAAGGGGGCGCGTGCCCGATGAACACAGCGATGGATGTCGACATCGCGTTGTGCGAGTATGCCTGGTGGGTGTACGAGAACTGGGGAGGGCATGGGAAGTGGAGGCTTAACATGGCCCTCTTCGGAGTGGAGCACTACCTACCAGCACTCCAAAAGAAGTTGCAGCTAGGCCGGAGGTCCCTCACCGGATGGAACAACCTGAGACCACCGATCGCGCATCCTCCGTTGAACTGGTCCCTTACTTGCCTCATCGCAGTCGAAGTGTGTCGGATGGGGCATCCGGGCGCCGCGGCAGCGGTCCTGCTGGGGGCACTCGGCGACCTGCTGATGCTCGGGCGTCCCTACGCGACGCAGAACGCAGGTCAGCTGGCTGCCCTTGCCTACCTCCGGGGGGAAGCCGAGGTGGGAACCCCGGAGGCGAGTGCCGCCTACCGGCGCCTCGCGGAGTACGCCATGAGCATTCACGATCGCAGCGACCTCGAGCAGATCGAGGAACTGATGCACGAACTGGTCGCGGAAGGGGCTGAGCTCCGGGCACAGATCGCCGCGGACGAGGAACGCTGGATCGAAGCCGGCCTCGATCCGGAGGAGCAGTTCGCTCGCAAGTACTACGACGACGTTCGGAGCGAGGGCGCCTGGGGTGTAGCCTGGTCCACCATGACGGCGGTCAGCCTCGCTCAAAAGCTCGCAACCTTCACCGATCACTGGCAGCCACGAACGGTGGCTCAGTTCAACGGCCACGACCTGATGGTGGTGAAGGTGAAGGGCGAGTTTGTCTGGCACAAGCACGACGACACCGACGACCTATTCCTCGTCCTCTCCGGTCGAGTGACGATCCGACGGCGAGGTAACCCTCGGTGAGGGTGAGCTGCTCGTGGTGCCCCGCGGCGGGGAGCACTGTCCCGTCGCAGAGGAGGAGGCTCACCTCCTTCTGATCGAGGCCACCGGGACGCCGAACACCGGCGACTCTGGAGCGCCGGCAGCAGAGCGCCGGGTTATCTAGCGCCGGCGCCTGCCGCCGCTAGCCCTCGTCGGTGGGAATGGTGGCGGCTTCCGGCTCCATGAACCGTTGCTCTGCCGCACTGCCGGTGGCACCCACCCGTTTGATGGCGTCGTCGCCCACGCGCTGTAGCGGTGTATAGCGGGGCAGATGGGTGTCCTTGAAGGGATCGTTGCGCTTGGTGTTGTAGCAGCAGATAAGGCCCCAGCGCGGCGTGTCGGTATGGTTGGCGGCCGATCGATGCAGCGTATTGGCGTGGAAGAACAGGGCGTCGCCCGGCTCCAGCTCGCCGTAGTAGGTCTCCAGGCACTCGGCCGCCGCGTCGGTGTGCTCCGGATCGGCGCACTGCTGCCCGCCGAACTGGCCGTGCTCGATGCGGCCCAGCTTGTGCGAGCCAGTTAGCAGCTGCAGGCAGCCGTTCTCCCTGGTGGCCGGGTCCAGCGCGATGTAGACGCTGGCCATGTGGGGGAAGAGACAGCCGAGCTGGTACCAGTAGCCGTAATCCTGGTGCCACTCCCAGGCACCGCCCACCCGCGCCTCCTTCAGGATCATCTTGCTGTGGTAGTGGTAGACCTCGTCGGCCAGCAGCTTCTCCATCGCATCGACGATGCGCTCGGAGCGGCTGACCATGCCGTAGATATCCTCGCCGGGGTGATACCACAACGCCAGGCGCGCCAGGTTGCCCTCGCGGTCGTCGACGCCGAAGGCGTAGTCGCGCAAGCCGTTATCTGCTCGCGCCGTCTCCACCAGTAGGCCGGTCTCCTCTTCGTCGAGCATGGCCGGTACGCGCAGGTAACCGTCGTTCTGGAACTGGGCAACTTGGTCGTCGCTGATGCGGAAGGCAGACATCAGCCGATCGTGGCACCGCCAGCACGGCCGTTCAAGGTGGCGGCGCCCCGCTAGATCAGAGCAGCGATCTCGAACAGGAAGATGCTGAACTCGGCGGTGATAACGAGACGGACCTCCCGCTGTTGATCCCGCCACCTGGCGGTAGATCGGCACGTCCGGCAGCTCCCAATAACCGCTCGGCCTCTGCGTCTCCGCGAGGTAGCCGCCAACCGCCTGCGCGGCGCGCCGCGCCGCCTGGTCGCCCGAGGCCGCCTAGAGGAGCGCGCTACCCATGCCCAACTTGCCGCTGGGCGGGAAGCGGAACACGTCGGCGGCACAGCGGGCGCAGAACTCCAGCAGGCGTCGGCCGGCAGCGAGGTAGGGCGCGTGGCCGGTGGCGCGGTATAGGTGCATCAGCAGAATCAGCGCGATGCCGGGATTGAAGTAGATCTGGCCGGTGGCGGCGGCCAGCACGGTGGTGACCACGGCGTCGGATGGGCTGGGCTTCGTGACCGTCCGGGACGGCACCGCCGAGACGGTCAACGTCACGCTGCTGGCCGACGGCACCAACGGGTCGGACAACTTCGGTGCCGGCGCCGACGACACGGTGGCGATCGACTTTGTCACCAACATCGATCCCAGCGTCAGCTCGGCGGCCAATAGCTCGTTCGGCGTCGGCGATCCAGCGAGCGCCATCGCCACGATTACGGTGACCGACTCGCCGGTGGTGGCCAACATCGACACCGTCAACGACCTGCGCATTCGAATCCCAACCAGGCTGGATCCGCTATTCGACACGACGGTGAGCGAAGCCGACTTTGCGGTGCGCGGCGGGGTGACGCTGGCTGCCTTCAGCTCCACTACTGGTGGCGACACCGCCGACGACGCCGACATCTATCTGACCTTCACCGATGGCGTGCTCGACACCGATGCCACGCCCACCTCGCAGTACACCGCCGGCACCCTCACCGACCTGATCGGCAACGCCCTGGCC
>CAJWOB010000381.1 GCA_913043885.1 uncultured Spirochaetaceae bacterium
AAGAATTAACCTAATAGGTATAACAGTAACTAAAGAAGTAATAGGCAAATTCTTAAAAAGCATATACAGATTATTTCTGAAATTAAGATGAGTTTTAAAAGGAGACTCTACAGCTAAAGTTCCACCACCTACATGATATACTACAGATCTTGGTTCTACCATAACTTTATACCCCTTGTTTTTTAATCTCCAACAAAGATCAATTTCTTCTTGATGCGCAAAATAATCTTCATCAAACATATTCTTTCCGTAGACATCCATGCCTCGCAAAAATGAAAGGTCGGTACGCCGTAATCTAAGAGACCGCTCTTGATTAAGATGTTCGCGCAGTTCTTCTTCAGTAAGTCCTCAACCCAGGCCGCATTTGGATCAGCGATGGCTTGCCGGCGCCACCAGGGGCGCAAGTCCGGGGCGTCTGTATTTGAGCGAGCGGCCGCGTCGCCCTTGACGACGACGGTGCGCCCTTGGGGCGAGCGCACGGCGCGCGGCGCGGGCAGCGGTCGATCAGCTGTCGTGGTACGGCGACCCCGAGAACCACGACCTGCGACAGGCGCTGGCCGCCCATCACGGTGTAGTGCCGGAGCGGGTGGTGGTGGGCGGCGGCATCGACGATCTGCTGGCGCTGTGTGTACGCGCCTTCGTCGGCGACGGTGTGGCCGTGATGACCGGCGGGTCGTACGCGACGTTTGTCTACCACGTGGCCGGTCACGGCGGCCAGGTCCACACCGTTCCTTACGCCGGCTACCGCACCGATCTCGAGGCCCTCGCCCACGCAGCCGCCGTCGAGCGCGCCGCGGCGGTCTACCTCGCCAATCCCGACAATCCTGCCGGCACCTTTCACCCGGCGCCAGCGGTCGAGAAACTGGCCGCAGCGCTGCCGGTGGGCTGCGCCCTGCTGCTGGACGAGGCGTACGCGGAGTTTGCTCCGGCCGCCGAGCTGATAGCCGATAAGGGACTGCCGGCCAACGTGGTGCGGCTGCGCACCTTCTCGAAGGCCCACGGCCTGGCCGGCGCACGCGTCGGCTACTCGATAAGCGCCGGCGAGGTGGCGGCCGCCCTCGACCGCATTCGCCAACAGTTCGCGGTAAACCGGGTGGCGCAGGCGGCGGCGCTGGCGTCACTGGGGGATAGCGACTTCGTGGCTGCGGTGGTAGCGGCGGTGGCCGGCGCACGCGAACAGGTGGCCGACATCGGCCGCAAGGCCGGGCTCACCCCGCTGCCCTCGTCCACCAACTTCGTAGCCTTCGACGCCGGCAGCGCCCGGCGGGCCGACGCCCTGCTTGCCGAGCTGCAGAAACGTGGCGTGTTCGTCCGCAAGACCCACACGCCGTCGGCGGACCAGTGGATTCGGGTGACCGCGGGCAGCGATGACGATCTGGCGGTGCTGCGCGAAGAGCTGCCGGCCGCGGTGGGCAGCGTCGATGCTGGCGGAGCCGCTCCGGCAGGCTGACCGCCTAGCTGCCGCGGTTCTGGACGAACTGCCAGCCGAAGCGGCCCTTGATGCACAGGTTGCCCTGGGTGACCGAGTGATCGAGCGGTGAGCCGACCCGTACCACCTCGTTGTCCTGGACGTGCAGATCAAGATTGCAGCCGACGCCGCAGTAGGGACAGACGGTGCGGGTAACCGTCTGCTGCTCCTCGTCCCACGTGCCCTGCTGCCGATGGTCGTATTCGCTCTTGAACATCAGCGCACCGGTGGGACACACGGCGATACAGTTGCCGCAGTAGACACAGGCGGAGTCCGGCAACGAGGCGTCGTACTCGGTGCTGATGCGAGCGTCGAAGCCGCGCCCCGCCACCGAGATGGCGAAGGTGTTCTGCGCGTCGGTACCGCACGCCTCCACGCACTTATAACAGAGCACGCACTTGCTGTAGTCGCGGATGTACAGGTCGTCCTGCACCTTGGCCGGCTGCGCCACCGTCTCGGCACTGCTCGGGTCGGGAGCCGGATGGGTGCCGGCGTGACGATGATCCCGCTCGCCGGCCGGCGACGGAGCGCTGCCTACGCCGAAGCGGTCAGCGTCCACCTGGTACTCCTCCATCCAGCCGCGCAGCTCGTCCCCAACCAACGACAGGTCCACCGAGGAGGCAAGCAGCTCCAGCACCAGCTTGCGGCTGTGGCGCACCCGCTCGCTGTCGGTGGCGATGATCATGCCGGCCTCGACGGGCCGGGAGCAGGCCGGCACCAGAGCGCGCGAACCCTCCAGCTCGACGACGCACACGCGACAGGCGTTCACCGGGGTGAGCGTCGGCAGGTAGCAGAGCGTGGGCACCTCGATACCGGCACCGCGGCACGCCTCCAGAATGGTGCTGCCCTCCGCCGCCTCTATCTGCGCACCGTCGATGGTGACCGTCGTACCGCTGTCGTTCATCGCCACATCATCACTCCAACAACCCCAACGCCAGAGCCGATTGCACTGCGTTCGCAGCGGTGTGACCCAGCCCGCAAATCGATGCGTCGCGCATCGCCTGGGCTATCTCGTCTATGAGCCGTCCGTCCCGCGCCGCGCCGTCGCCGCTCGCCGCCGCCAACCGCGACACCGCCTCCACCACGCGGATGGTCCCCACCCGACAGGGTACGCATTGGCCGCACGATTCGTCGCGAAAGAAGCGGGCGACGCGCGCCACGATATCCGCCATGTCGACGGTGTCGTCGAACACCATTACCACGCCCGATCCCAGCGAGGTGCCGGCCTCCCGGCACCCTTCGAAGGTCAGCGGCAGGTCGAGCTGCTCTGGGCCGACGAAGCTACCGGCCGCTCCGCCGAGCAGTACCGCCCGCAGCTGGTGACCGTTGCGCACGCCGCCGGCGCGCTCGATCAGCTGGCCGAGCGTGGCTCCGAAGGCGACCTCGTAGAGCCCAGGACGAGCGATGCACCCCGACAGGCACAGCAACTTGGTACCGGTGGAGCCCTCGGTGCCGAGCCCCGCGTACGCCGCGGCGCCGGCGCGGAGTATCGGCAACACGTTGACCAGCGTCTCGACGTTGTTGACGGCGGTGGGCATACCGAACAACCCGCGTTCGGTGGGAAAGGGCGGCTTGTTGCGGGGCTCGCCACGGTATCCCTCGATCGAGTTGAACAGCGCCGTCTCCTCGCCGCAGATAT
>CAJWOB010000382.1 GCA_913043885.1 uncultured Spirochaetaceae bacterium
CACATTGATCACGCGCTTAGGTAGCGACCGCGTGCGGGAGGCACTCTCCGACCTCGACATCCTGGCGCGGTCCATCCCCGGTCTCGACAGTGTGGAGAGCAACGATGGCGCCACGCTCGAGTGCCGCATCAAACCGTCACTGTCGTTCATCAGCGGTGCCCTACGCACCACCGTTACCCGCACCAGCGAGGCTGCCAGCGACGAGGTTGCCTACTCCATCAGCAGTAAGGGGATCGGCGGCGGCGCCACCATAACGGCGACCTTCCGCTGCTCCGCTGATCGCGGCGGCGGAGGCAGCTCGGTCGAGTGGCGCGCAGAGGTGGTGGAGCGCACCGGTCTGTTGAAGCCGGTGGGCGACAGCGTTATCGAGTCGACCATGGGCAGCGTGGTGGAGAGCACCTGGGAGCGCTTCCGCAGCCAGCTGGTCGCCTAGCCGCCGGCTCAGCTGAAGGCCGCGTACTCCTTACCGAGCAGATCCGCCGCCACCTTTAGCTTCAGAATCTCGTCGGAGCCCTCGTAGATGCGGCACACCCGGGCATCCTTCCAGTGACGGCCCGGCCGGTACAGATCCGACCAGCCCTTGCCACCCAGCACCTGCAGGGCCCGATCGGCGGCGTCGAAGGCGACGTTGGTGGCCACGAACTTCGCCTTGGCGATAAGCAGGTCGGCCTGCCGGCCCAGCTCTTCGTCCTCGGGGTGGTCTTCGCTGGCGGCTTTGGTGCGGGCCGCGTCGGCGACGATGCTGCTACTCGACTGACGCCCTATCTCGATCATCGCCAGGTGGTCCTGGATGAGCTGATGGCGGGCGATCGCCTTGCCGTGCTGGTGGCGTTCCTTCGCGTAGTCGATGGCGGACTCCAGACAGTCCTCGGTGACCCCCACGCACCCGGAGGCGACGCTGAGGCGGCCGGCACGAATGGTCTTCATTGCCACACGAAAGCCATTGCCCTCCTCACCGAGCATGTTGTCCACCGGCACTCGGTACTCCTCCATCTCGAACATGGCCGTGTCGCTGGTGGGCATGCCGAGCTTGGCAGTGAGCTCCTCGCGCTCTAGGCCATCGCCATCGGTGTCCATGATGAAGGCGCTCATCCGCCGCCCCTTGCCGTTGTCCCCCTCCGGATAGGCGAACACGATGATGGTGTGGGCGATGGTACCGTTGGAGATGAGGTACTTGACCCCGTTCAGCACGTAGTGGTCGCCATCCCGGCGGTAGGTGGACTGCAGCTCAAGCGGATTGGATCCCGCCTCCGGCTCGGTAAGCCCGAATGCCATTATCCGCTCGCCAGTCGCGCTGTCCGGTAGATAGCGACGCTTCTGCTCGTCGGTCCCCCATTCGATAACCGGTGTCTGGCCGATCGAGCAGTGCCCGGAAAACAGTGTCCGAACGCCGGTCCCCTCGCGCCCGATCCGCGCCATCGCCGTGGCGTAGGTGGGGAAGTCGGCGCCACGACCGCCATACTCCTTGGGCACGATCATCCCCATGATGTCGTGCTTGCGCGCCAGGTCGATGCTGTCCTTATTGAAGCGGTGCTCTAGGTAGCACAGGTCTTCGATCGGCCGCAGCTCCTGGCAGTAGGCCTCGACGTCGGCGAGCAGCGCGTCGCGTTCGGCGGCGGGCATCGGTGTATAGACCGGCACATCAATGGCTGTGGTCACGTGCATGGACTCCGCCGACAAAGATAACCGCCCCTCGGCACGCTCGCCAGCGGTGTGCGCAGGGCGCTACACTCCGGCGCGTGGACCGCACCGGGCATGTCCGACAGGCGGTAATCGACCTACTCACAGGGGGAGAGGCCACCCCGCCCGGCGCTTCACGCCCCACCTCGGCCGCGCGCCTCGAGATGCTGGATACGCGCTCGGGCCTGCGCGGCATCGACTACCTCGACATCCTGGAGACGCAGTTCCTGGCGCGGCACCTGGACCTGGAGGCGCGGCGCATGAAGAGCCGTGGCACCGGGTTCTACACCATCGGCAGCGCCGGGCATGAGGGCAACGCCGCGGTGGCTGCTGCGCTGAAGCCCACCGACCCAGCTTTCCTCCACTATCGATCAGGCGCCTTTTTCGCCCAGCGGGCAAAGCAATTAGATGGCGAGACGCCGACCTTCGACGTGCTGCTGTCGCTGTGCGCGTCGTCTGAGGATCCCATCGCCGGTGGGCGTCACAAGGTCTTTGGCAGCCGCCGCCTCTGGGTGCCGCCGCAAACTAGCACCATCGCCTCCCATCTGCCCAAGGCCATGGGCGCCGCGTTCGCCCTCGGCCGCGCGGCTCGTCTGGGCGCTACCCTACCGGTGCCAGAGGACGCCATCGTCATGTGCTCGTTCGGGGACGCCAGCGCCAACCATGCGACGGCGCTGGCCGGGCTCAACTCCAGCGCCTGGGCCGCGTACCAACATCTGCCCATGCCCATCCTGTTCGTGTGCGAGGACAACGGCATCGGCGTGTCGGTGCCCACCCCCCGCGACTGGGTGGAGAGTGTGTGGGGCAACTATCCGGGGCTCAGTTATCTACGCGCCGACGGCAGCGACCTCGTCGACACCTACCGCGCGGCAACCGAGGCGGTTGCCCGGTGCCGGAGCAGGCGCGTGCCGGTATTCCTGCACCTCGACACCGTGCGCCTGCTCGGCCACGCCGGAGCCGATGTCGAGCTCACCTACCACTCGGTCGAGCAGATACAGGAAGCCGAGGCGCGGGACCCGCTGTTGCACGGCTGCCGCCAGGCGCTGCGCAGGGAGTTGGCGAGCGCCGACGAGCTGCTGGCCTGTTATCTAGGCGCCGAGGCGCAGGTCTCGTCGGCAGCGCGAGAGGCGGAACGGCGGTCCCGCCTGCAGACGGCGGCGCAGGTCGCGCGGGCGTCGTCGAGCCTGGAGAGCGCCCGAGAGGTCGGCGCACACAAGGTCCTCGCGGTCCGCCTCGATGGGGTGCCAGGACGCGAACTCCGCGCGATCGCCGAGACCCTGCGCGACAAGCTAGGCAGCGGTGTGCTGGCCCTGGCGGCCGTCGACGGTGCCAAGGTCAGCCTCCTGGTGGCCGCGACGGATGACGTCGCCAGCACGGTTCACTCCGGCAAGCTGGTCGGTGAG
>CAJWOB010000383.1 GCA_913043885.1 uncultured Spirochaetaceae bacterium
CAACGGCGACTCGTTTCCGATCAGGCTGACGTGGCGCTCCTCGACATCGAGCAGCCCATGATCGGCGCTGATCAGCAGACGTATATCGGGCGGCAGTGACCCCGCTAGCTGCGAGAGGATTCCGTCGATGGCGCTGACCGCAGCGAGGGGCTCCTCAGCCAGCGCACCATACTCGTGGGCCAGCGCGTCGAACTCCGGCAGATAGCAGTAGGTGAACGCCGGACCGGCGACCGGGAGGCGCGCGGCTAACAGCCTCGGCAACTCCGCCAGACCGGAGTAGGCGACGACCTCACGTCCACCTGTCTGGTACCTGCTATACGGCGAGTGGGCTATTTCCGCCGGCAGGATCACCTGCACGTCGCACGTCGCCGCCGCCATGGCCGGCTGCAGCGGCCACAGCTCCTGCGGCGTCACCCCCAGCTCCGACAGCGGACGCTGGACGAACCGCTCCTCGAATTTGAGCACCACCGTGGACACGTCTCGCTCCGGCAGGTAGCCGTACCACCCGGGTACGCCGTGCTCGCCCGGCCACACCGCGGTGGCCAGCGTGGTCATGGCGCATGCGGTGGTGGCTGGAAACACGGCATCGAGCTCCATGCGCAGGCCACTGCGCACCGCACCGCCGGCTGGCAGCTGGTCGAGCAGGTAGCTGCCCATGCCGTCGACGAGAACGAACAGCAGGTGGCGCGGTGAGCCCAGCGCCTCCTCGACGATGGCGCTGTGGGGAGTCGGCGGGAGGGGTGCCCCGGCGAAACGGAGCACGGCGGCCGCCAGGTCGACGAAGCTGGGCGCGGCGTCGGACGGAACGCGCAGCGTGCCCGCCTCGATTGCCTGCCGCACTCGGTTGATCTCGTTCATACCCGCTGGAACAGATGAGCGCGGCCCTGCTTGCCGGCCACCTGTAGCGCACCGAGGCGCCTGAGGGTGTAGGTCGCCTTGCTGGCCAACGAGGGATGGATGCGGCAGGTGGCCGCTATCGACGCGTTGGTGAAGCGCTCCCCCAGCGCCCGCGGTAACAGCGCGGCCAGATCGGCACCGCGCCGGAAACGCCGCGTTGCGCGCACCTGGACCAGCTGGGTATCGCGGACGCTCACCCCCTTGCGCCGCCAGCTGCCAGTGCCGTCAGCACAGCGCAGCTCCTCCACCTCGACTAGCAGCGCCTCCAACGCGAGATTGGGGTGATCGACGATGGTCGGCAGCCGCACCAACTCCCGAAACAGCTCGAGGTAGCCGCCCCGCTTGGGCGAGCGGGTGCGGCGCAACACCCGGCCGTCCGTGTCGGTGGTGACGATCCACTTCTCCTCGGCGATCGGGTGCACCAGTCGCACCCGGTGGTGGGGCAACAGCCGCTCCAGTTTGGGCTTCATCGCCCAGAAGTTGCGGGTCTGGATCTCGATGAGGGTGCCGCGCCGCACCAGGTCGATGATGTAGCCCTCGATGGGCACCTCCACCCGGTCGCGGGGGGTGGCGTACCACTCCTTCAACTGGGCGTGTAACGAGCGCTCTTGCAGCTCACCGATGCCCACCAGTGCCCTCCTGCGCCGCACCGCGGTTCAGCACCACCATCGAGAGGACCGCCGGGAGTACCGGCAGCAACGCCAGCGCGCGTAGCGCGAGCTCGATCCCCTGGCGATCCGCCACCGCTCCGATTATCGGCAGCGCAATCGCACCGAGCCCCCACCCCAAGCCAAGCGGCACGCTCGATGCCAGCCCCTCGTTGCCGGGGGCGATCCTCTGGGCAATGGCAATCAACACGGCGTTGGAGGCCACCACCATGCCGCCGCCGAGGGCAAGCATGATGACCGATAGCACGCCCGCAGTCCTCACCGAAAGGTACAGCGCAGGGGCGGCAAGCAGCAGCGATCCCCATACCAGCGGGGCGGCACGGGTGCGGTCTGCCAGGTAGCCGGCTACCAGGCTGAACACCACCCCGGCGGTGCTGTACACCGACAACAACGCCCCGCCGGCGAGCAGCGACAGACCGCGTTCGTTGCTGAGCAGCGGAATGAAGGCGGCGAAACCCATCGCCACCACCGACCGCAGCGCGACGATGGCGAGAATACCGGTGAGTGGAAACAGCACCCGTGACAGGGTGTGCCGCATCTCAGCCCAGGAACGCCGCGGCGCCGGCCACTCGAGGGGGACCCGCGCCCACACGGCGACCGCGGTCACCACGCCGACCAGGGCGACCAGCGGCAGCGTGCGTAGGGAAGTGTCGGCGGCCATCGCCGGCGCCCACAACGGCGTCAGCCCGGTGGCGATGGTACCGCTGAACGCAAACACCGCTATGCCGGTGGAGCGGCGCTCACCGCCCAACTCCCCCGCCAACGCAAACGCCGCCGGGTGGAACGCGGCCACGCCCAGCCCGCCGAGCGCCAGCAACACCACCAGCGCCGCGAAGCTGGGAGCCAGGCCCATCATCGGGATGGTCACCGCCGTCAAGAGCGCGCCCAACGGCACCAGGATGCGACGTCGCAGGCGATCGACCACCAATCCCATGATCGGCTGCGTCATGTTGGCGAGAGACACCACGCTGCCCAGCGCGCCAGCGGCGAACAGCGACAGCTGCATCCGTGCTACCAGCACCGGCAACAGCGGCGACAGCAGCGTTGCGTAGGAGTCGACACTGAGGTGGCACAGGCCGAGCAGGGTGAGCTGAGCCCGCCGATCGCCAAAGATCGCCTCGCCGAGGAACTGGCCCAGGAGCCCGATCCACTTGTCGTCCGTGCCGACGATGTCCTTCTTGGCCTGCGCCATCTCGGGGTCGTCGGGCCCGGGCGGCGCGTCGCCGGGCTCCCGCTCGCGGTGCGCAGCCGCGCCTGATCACCAACCGCGCCGGCCGGCGCGGCCGGAGGCAGCCCGGGCCCGCCCCCGGCCAGGCGCTCGAGCGAGGCGAGCGGGTCTCGCTGGTGTGCATGATGTGCAGGCGCAGTGCAAGGCGTGCGCCAGGTATGCGAACCGGAATCCCGGGACACGTGAGTCCAGGTTTGCGCAGTGGCACCGCACATGCTGACTCTGACAGCTGAGACGTGTTGATGCCCGACGTGGCGTCTGCCTCTGCGGTCGGCCCTGGATTGTGGTG
>CAJWOB010000384.1 GCA_913043885.1 uncultured Spirochaetaceae bacterium
CACGGAAGACGACAGCGATGCCGTGGCCATGGTGCCCGACTTCCAGCTGGAAGACGTCAACCCCACGTCACCCACGGCGTCGGAGCCCGTCTCCCCCCGCGACTACCTGCAGAAGGTGAGCGGCTGGTACTACACGCACGCCAATTGAAGCTACTGCCGTAGCCAGTTCGGCTACCTTCAAATCCTTCAAGACGACCTCGACGTCGCCCATCCCGAGCTGGACATCCACCTGCTCGGCGTGAACATGGCCGGCTACGAAGACGCCGTGCCCTTGATGGTGGACGGTCGGGACCTCCCGCTGCTCCAGGACACCACCGCAGTGAACGCCACCGGTGCGTGGGAGGCCATCTGGCGCGATGTGTTCGTGCTCGATGCCAACAACGAGGTCACGGCCATCTACAACCTGACCCAGCACAACCTGGCCGAGCAGGACAACTACGACGAGCTGCGGCAGCTGCTCATCGACGCCGCGACCCCGTAGCGGCCGAGGGCCCGCTGACGCGCGGGTCCCCGCTAGGACGCGCGGTCGGTCCGTGCCTGTTCGAGCAGGTTCGACAGCAGTCCGCGGAGGTCCTGGTAGGTCTGGTCGGCCCGCGCCAGCTCCTCGTCGGTGCGTGCGAGGGCGAGCTCGACGAGCAGCCCGTGCATGCTGACGCGCATCAGTCGGGCGAGACGGTCCGACGGGATGGTGAGGCCGTCACCGGCCTCCTGGAACGTGCGGTCGATGCCCTTGGCCAGAAGGTCCATGGACTCTTCGTAGAACTCGGCCAGGTGGTCGGCCACCGGGGGGGAGGTGCTGGCCAGGGACAGCGTCTCCACGAGGAAGGGGGCCCATCGGTGCAGGTCGCGGATGCTGTGCCACAGGGCGTCGACGGTACGCAGGGCCGCATCCTTGCCGGTAGCCGGGGTGTACGCCGACTCGAACTGGCTGTGGATGCGCCGGAACGCCACCCGCTGCGCCTCGATGAGCAGGTGCTCCTTGCTGCGGAAGTGGTAGTGCAGCAGACCCTTCGACACGCCAGCGGCCCGTGCCACCGCGTTCATCGATGCGCCCATGTAGCCCTCGGTCCCGAACACGCTGGCCGCGGCATCGAGGATGCGGCGGATGCTGCGCTCGGAACGGTGAACGCGCTTGTCGTCGGTAGCGATACGCCCTCCGGGTGGGCTCATAACCTCCGCCGAGCCCCCCGTCCGAAGCCGCTCTGTACGCGCCCTCACATCCCCACAGAACGTGCTTGGCCTGTGGCGGTTCCTACGGTACGGTGCGGTGCGTTCTTCCTCTGACGCGGAGCTCTATATGTCTCGCTCTGACCGCGACTCCAGCCGCCGTAACCGGGCTATCCCGGCAAATGCGGATTCCGGGGTCGCTTCTGATGGCCTCGCCGGAACCCTGGCGCCCTCTACGACCGCGCCGGATACCGACGCACGGCAGACCTCCGATCTGCACACGCACTTCGGAAACTCCGAAGTGGCGGGTGCCCTCGACGGCGAGTGGTCCGGCGGCATGGGCCCGCTGATGGCCGATGGTCTCGACTTCGCTGCGGGGGGCATGGGTGCATCGGAAGACGTGGGCGTCTCTCCGTCGAACACCGTGATGCTGCGCGCCATGCGCGACGCCTTCCAGGCCACCAACTACGACGCCGGCGACCCCATCCTCCGCTCGCTGCGCCCCTCCGGCGGCGAGAAGCTGCCCGGTGAGGTGCGCGCGAAGTTCGAGGCGGCGATGGGCCACGACCTCGACCACGTGCGCATCCACCGCGACGCCACCGCAGCCAGCCAGAGCGACGCGCTGAACGCCTTTGCGTTCACCATCGGCTCGCACATCTGGTTCGGTGGCGGTCGGTTCGACCCGAACAGTGTGCGCGGCCAGCAGCTGCTCGCGCACTGGCTCGTCGTAGGGCGAGGTGAAATCAATGTGGGTGACGCTTTGCAGATCATCCTCGAAGTAAGTCGAGGCACGCCCCCATGTATAGTCGATCAGCTGATCCGGCACGCAGAACGTGCCGGTCTGCAACTGCGGGTGAATACCGCCGACCGCATTGACCGCAACGATGCGATCAACTCCGGCTTCCCGCAGCGCCCAGAGGTTTGCCCGGTAATTGACCCGATGCGGCGGCATCCGATGCGGATGACCATGCCGCGCCAGAAAGCAGACCGCCTGCCCGTCAATACGGCCACGGACAACCGGCGCAGAAGGCGCACCCCAAGGTGTCTGAATCAGCTCTTCACTCTCGATTTCCAGACCATCCAGGGCACTGAGGCCGGTACCACCGATAACACCCCAAATCCCGCTCACGCGTCACCCTCCTGCAGCTCACGCACAGAATCGCGCGGCCGCCCGTCGGCAAGCTGAGCGCTGCGCAACTCAAGCGCATCCGGCAAATGAATGGTCGACGTCGGAAATGCGACCTGAGCCTCATGCTTCTCGACGATCGCCAGAATCTTCAACAGCACATCCTCCTTCACCCGGTGGAACTCGGCCCATACCGGCGTCGTGAAGCAGTAGATAAAGAAATCCACCGACGACGGCGAGCAGCGATCAAAGAACACCATCAGAGTCTGTTCCTGATCGATATCCTCATGCGCCTGCAGCATCTTGCGCACATCCGCCACAATCGGCTCCATGCGCTTGATATCGTCATAGCGAATACCGATATGCTCGTAGATTCGCCGATGGGTCATGCGCGAGGGGTTTTCCACCACAATGTTGGCGAACACTGCGTTGGGAATATACAGCGGGCGCTTGTCGAAGGTGCGAATCCGGGTCAAACGCCAGCCGATATCCTCGACGGTACCTTCAATGTTGCGATCCGGCGAGCGTATCCAGTTGCCCACCACAAAGGGGCGATCCAGATAGATCATCAGCCCGCCGAAGAAGTTCGCAAGCAGATCCTTGGCAGCAAAGCCGACGGCAATACCACCAATACCACCAAATGCCAGCACCCCGGAAATGCTGTATCCGAGCGACTGCAACACGACCAGCGCCGCAGTGATGACCACAGAAGCCCTGAGCAACTTGCCAATCGCACCAACCGTCGTTTTGTCGGCCGGAGTCTCCCTGTAGGCAGGATCAACAAGC
>CAJWOB010000385.1 GCA_913043885.1 uncultured Spirochaetaceae bacterium
CGAGTGGGTGCGGCTCGCGGCCGACGCCGGCATGCGCTACCTGGTTATCACCGCCAAGCACCACGACGGATTCGCCATGTTTCGGTCACCGTGCTGCCCTTACAACATCGTCGACACCACGCCGTGGGGGCGCGATCCGATCGCTCCACTAGCCGAGGCCTGCCAGAAGCACGGCATCCGCCTCGGCTTCTACTACTCGCAGGACCAGGACTGGCACGATCCCGACGGCACGGCCAACGACTGGGACTTCGACGAGCGAGCCAAGGACTTCGGCGCGTACCTAGAACGCAAGGTGAGGCCACAGCTGCACGAGCTGCTTACCCAGTACGGCCCGATCGGCCTCATCTGGTTCGACACGCCCTACAGCATCAGCCCCGAGCACAGCCGCGAGCTGGCGAGGTGCGTCCACGATCTTCAGCCGGATTGCCTGGTGAGCGGCCGGATTGGCAACGATGTCGGCGACTATGGCAGCCTCGGGGACAATCAGATCCCGGCCGGCATCGTCACCGGCGACTACGAGACGCCAGCCACCATCAATGACACGTGGGCCCACAAGGTGGACGACGACAACTGGAAGTCAACGCCGGAGCTGGTACGGCTGCTCGTGGATCTGGCGAGCAAGGGCGTCAACTACCTCCTCAACGTAGGGCCCACCGCCTCCGGCCGGATCCCGCAGCCCAGCGTAGATCGCCTTCGCGAGCTGGGGCAGTGGCTGGCGCCGGTCGGCGATGCCATCTACGGCACCAAGGCGAGCCCGTTCCCGTTCGAGCTGCCCCGGGTGAGGATTACGCGCAGCGACGATCGGCTGTTCTTGTTCCTGGTCGAGCCACCGGCTGAAGGTTCCCTGGCGGTCCACGGCGTGCGCAGCCGTGTGGGCGGCGCCACGCTGCTTGCCACCGGTGACGCAATCGATGTGAAGCAAGATCAGCTTTCGGGTGGCATCGATCGGCTCCAGCTGGACTTCGGCGCCACACCCACGGTGCAGAGCAACCTGGTGCCGGTGGTCGCCATCGAGCTGGTGGAGCCGCTGGCGGTCGACACCCGTCCGCTGCAGCAGCACGACGGCAGCATCACGCTCCACGCCCACGTGGCAGAGGTGGAGCGTGCCGCGAGCTCGGAGTTGGAGGTGCTGCCACCCGGCGTCACCGCCGGCTGGTTCGACACGGACAGCGCTCTGCGCTGGGAGCTGGTGGCGCACACTGCCGGCCATTACCGGGCACACGTGGTGGTGTTCCCGAACCACCAGACCACCGTGGTGCCACCGCACCGGCTCTCGCTCGAGATTGCCGAACAGACGATCGAGGGCGCGCTGGTCGATCCGCGCCCTGCGCACGCGCACGAGGATGCCCGTACTCGCTATTTCCCGGAGTTCGAGATCGACTTCGGCGAGCTTACGATTACGGAGCCTGGCCCGCATCGCGCGACACTGCGGGTAACCCAGGCGCAGGAGTCCCCGGACGGCGTCACCTTCCTCAACGTGGTGTTACGACCTACCTGATACCGCCCCGATAGGTCCCGAGATCTACTCTTCCGCCGTGTGTCGCCGGTACCTTAGGGGAGCGCAACGCGGAGGGCGAGCAAGTGAGCAGCAGCAGAGTTGTCTTTGGACTGACGCTTCTGATAGCCGTATCGGTCGTCGGTGGAACCCAGGGGACAGGTGCACCGCTCGTGATCATCCCTGCGGACCAGATCGTCGCCGCCCTCGAGGGAGCTCCGCCGAGAGAGGGCCCTCTTCCTGAGACGCCAGATGGCATCCCCCACCAGCAGCACAACCAGAACGCCCCGGTTCCCATGCAGGAGGAGGTGATGCGGGCAGCTGACGAGTTGCCCGGGATCTTCTTCGAGCCGACGCCGTTCTCGCTGGCCGGATCAGTCGGCTGGCGACTGGAACCGAGCTACGCCCAGGGTCCGGCCGCCGCATTCATTCGCAACACCCGCGAGTTCGCTCACCAGCACAGGCCTCAGGACGGCAGCCTGCACATGCTGCTTCCTGGGGAGGTGGCCCGTGACGCGCTGGCAAAGGGATGGGGAGTCATCCATCCGTTCACCGATACGATCTCGGGAGAACGATCCGAATACGTAATGATCTTTGGTCCCCGGAACGTGCGGGAGCTGGAAACGATCTGGATAATTGCCCAGATCTCCTACTATCACGCTCGCGGAAGCACCCTGTAACCAAGCCAAGCGCCCGGCGGCGCCTAGTAGGTGTGGAAGTCGCGCGGGCGCTTGCGCGGCGGGTGTCCCATCGGCCAGCCGGCGGCGCCGAGGAACTCCTCGAACCCGCCGCCCTTGCCACACAGCCAGTAAAACATCTCGTCGATGTCGTGCCAGTCGCGGAACTACTCCGGGACCGACAGCGCGCCCTGGTAATGGGTGTTCTCCAGATCATTCAGATCCACGAGGTCGAAGTCGGGCTCGACGATCCAGTCGCGTTCCGGCGGGGTCATGCGCCAGTACAGGTACTTGAGCATGTTCCTGATGCCCGAGGCGGTGGACGCCGGCCGCCGATGCCAGATCGAGTACACGGTGATGAAGATCGACCCGGCGGGCGCCGCAGTGAGCGTGGACCCGGCGACGCTACGGTAGTGGCCCATGAACTTGTTCAGATTGAACAGAAAGTGTGACCCCGGCAGCACCTCGGTCGGCCCCAGCTCCAGCGGGGTATCCTGAGGGTAGTAGAACACCTGCAGGTGGTTGAGCTCATGACCGTGGCGGGAGCAGCCGTCACGATGCCAGGTTTGCGCGGGGCGCGGTGAGCGCGCCTGGTGGTTGTACATCCAGGTGGGCAGCGCGGGTCGCTCGCCCAGCAGCGGTGCCCTCCGCTCACCTGCGCTCCTTGGACTGTGAGTGCGGTAGAATAGCAGTATGCTCGCCGTTAATCGCCTCTCAGGAAGTCCGCTCCGCTAACTCCCCAAGAGTTGCGCATCGCCGTTTCCCATGGAGGGCGGCCAGACGCCGGGCGGCGTCTTCGTGCACGTCGCGCCCGAGGGGGGCGAGGGGCGGCACGCGCAGGAGGAGGCGAGGCCGATCGTCGACGCGTCGTCCGGCTCCGACGACGA
>CAJWOB010000386.1 GCA_913043885.1 uncultured Spirochaetaceae bacterium
AAGCCGATAACATCCCGAATGCCTTCGGGCAGGCGTCCCGCGTCGAAGGCGCCGGCCGCGGCGGCGAGCCTGCCGAACTCCCCGACGAACAGTGGATTGCCGTGGGTGCGCTCGTGCAACTCGAGCGCGACCGCGGACGGATCGAGGCCGGCGGTGGACTCGAGCAGCCGCGCGACACTATCGGCGGACAGCCCGGTGAGCGTGATGCGCTCGGCGAGCTGCTCCCGTGCCAGTTCCCCCAACGTCTTTGCCAGTGGATGGCCGCGGCGCACCTCGACGTCTCGATACGCGGCCATCAACATGATCGGACTGCCCCGCAGCTCACGACTGACGAAGGACAGCGCGCCAAGCGACGCCTCGTCCGCCAAATGGACGTCGTCCAGGACCAGCAACAGCGGCTGAACTTCTGCTGCTGCTCCCAACGCGCCAGCCAGCGCTACCAGGGAATCGAAGCGCGCCGCCTCGTCGGTGACCTGCGGAGGTGAGTCGAGCTCCTGCAGCAGCTTGATCCAGCACCAGTGGCTGGGCTGCCCCTCGTAGCAGCTCGCCCAGTGATCGCTCGCCCGATCTGTCAGGCGCGCGCAGACCTCCGTCACCAGGCGCGTCTTGCCGATCCCCGGCTCCCCGGTGACGACGGCGAATCTGGTCGCACCGGAGGAGGCGTCCTCGAACAACGCCAGCAAGTGCTCCAGCTCGCGCTCTCGGGCCAGGAACTCAGGCGGGCCGGCGGTGGCTGACGCCCGCGCCACGCGAGCTACTCCTTCAGGACTAGATGGACGATGACCGGTAGTGACACCCCGCTGGGAAGCTCGCCGACCAGTCGCAGCCAGCCACCGAAGTGACTCACCCGCGCGAAAGTGGTGGTATCGGAACCGGTGGGAAGGGTGATCTCGGTTCCCTCGTTTGCCCAGTGGATGCCATCCGGTGCGATCTGCACGCGGGCGGTGGTACTGGGCGCAAGCTCCCCATCCAGCAAGCGCACGAAGAAGATGGCCTCGCTCGCCCATGCCGTCTCGTACGGCTCGGTCTCGAATGCACCTTCCCAGGTGGTGCCGAGCTCGATCGCCGCGGTGTGGCTCTGTTTCATGTCGTCGATACCGCCACCCTATCTAAATAGAAGAAAGCGCGCGTGTCGGCGTCGCTTTCGACGAAGAACGCGACGTTCAGCATGGACCAGAGATTGGGCATGGCGGGGATCTGCATCGGTTCTATACCTGTGACATCCAGATCCCGCTCGTTGGACCGGAAGCCAAGGAAGTTCATGGTGGCCAGATCGAAGTCCAGCCGCATGTAGTACCAGTTGTGCTTGGTCGCTATCTCGTTGTAACAGAGGCGCTGGTCGCCCCGCGGAATGTCCACCCAGTTTGTGGATTTCAGGTGAAAGTGAGACCAGGTCTTGTTGCGGGTGCCGATATCGACGAATGGCTCCCGTTCAGACTTGTACTGCCAGCGCTCGACGCGTTCCCCGTCCAGTGCGTTGAGGTAGCGCACGTGCGGCATTACCCGCAGTGGCTCCGCAGCCTGGCCGTCGGCGTGCTGCAGGTCGAGCAACACGCCAAAGGCGCGCACGCCAGTCTCGCCGAGCTCCAGCGCAGCGGCCTCTGGCTTAAAGGTGTAGATCGCTTCGACACGCAAGGGTCCCCAGCTCCTGAATGTGGAGCGCTTAATCGCGACGCAGAACCGTCCTGGCTTGGGGCGAGTCGCCAGCTTCAGGCCGTAGGAGCCGCCAATCGCTCCCGAGGTGCCGGCGTCCCACATGGAGAGGTTGCTCAACATCGGCGGCCGCATATCCATGTACTCGGGCAGCATGGCGTCGACGCGGTCCTCGTAGTTGCCGATGAGCGAGCCCCAACCGTTCACACCGGTGTTGAAGTCGTCGCAGTAGAGCAGGCGCTGAAGTGGATCCAGAGGTCCGAGCGCCTCGGCGGTGTGCATGCCGCGAGTGTGCCACGCCGGCAGCGCCTTGGGGTAGGTGTATAGGCTGCGCTGCCCGGCAGTGGTCTGACGTCGGTTACCTTCAGCGCGACCGTTACCGTCACCAACGAGGGCAGCGAGGCCGGTGCGGAGTTGGTCAGCTGGGACGCCTACTTCTCCGACGACGACCAGCTGGACGCTGGGGATAGCCCTATCGCCGACGGTCTCGTCGACGCCCTCGGAGCCGGTGACAGCGACACTATCACCCTCGACACGCAGTGGTCGGCGATAGCGGGCGACTACTGCGTCATCATCACCCTCGAGGCCGACGACGACGAGAACCCCGACAACGACACCGTCGCGTCTGCGGCGCTGTCGGCGACAACGGCTCGATCTTCTAGAGTGCCGACGGCGATAACTGAACCGCCGCCCAGACCGCTCCCTCGACGACGGACCGGCTGCGCAGCGTCCGCTACCTGAACGATCGGCTTATCGCCGTAGGCGACAACGGCACGCTGTGGTACTCCACGGACGCGGCGGTTCCCTGGACCAGCGTGAATACCGGCACTACCACCGACCTCTACGACTCGGCCTGCGGCGCCGGCGTCTACGTGGTGGTGAGCGAGGATGGCGCCAATGGCGTCACGCTTACCTCTCAAGACGGCGTCAGCTGGAACGGGCCATTTGCCGAAACCGGTTTTCGGTTTCGTGAGATCGCCTTCAGTGGCTCTGCCTTTTTCGCGATTCATCCGGCTGACCACCTCACGCGCAATGCAGCGGCCCTGGACGTGCGTGCTACAGACTCGACTGCGGGAGACGCTGCGGGAGGAGCTCGGCGGCGCCTACTCGGTTGGTGTCGGTACCAGCCTGCGGCTGCATCCAGATCCAGAGTACCTGGTGCAGATTGGGTTCGGCAGCGATCCGGCGCGAGCAGAGGAGCTGACCCAGGCGGTGCTCGCCGAGGTGGCGTGGCTGCGCGGCGGCGGCGAAGAGAGCTACCTGACCAGCGCCAAGGAGATTCTCCGCAGCGAGCGCGAGGAACAGCTGCGGCGTAACGGCTTCTGGGTCGCCGCAATAACCGCGACCGTCGAGCGTCAGGAGTCACTCGACGAGGTCGTGGCCTTCGAGCAGCGTCTC
>CAJWOB010000387.1 GCA_913043885.1 uncultured Spirochaetaceae bacterium
GCGCGCGGCGCGGCGGTCGGGGGCCCCGGCACCACCGTCGCCGTGGCCCGCTTGCGGTGATGGGTGGTCGCCTCGACTCCTGGTACGACCGCTCGCTTTCAGCCAGGTTCGCCGCCGTTGGCGGACTGGCGCTCGCTCCCAGCTTCGTTCTGGGCCGCTCCTTGCCGGTGGTGGGTGCCCAACTGGGGACCATGCTGGTGCTGACGTGGGTGGCTGGCGTCCGACTCAGACCGGTCCGCACCGTCACGTTCATCGGATTGGTGGTGGCATTCAATCTGCTGAGCCCGGCAGGGCGCGTGTTGGCGACGGTGGCCAGCCTACCGGTTACTGTCGGGGCCCTCACTCTGGGTCTCGAACGGGCGGCCACACTGACGTCGCTCCTGCTGTTGTCCAAGCTGGCGATCCGTCCCAGATTGCGGCTGCCGGGGCGGCTCGGCGCACTTACCACGCTGACGCTCGGCTACCTGAGGGATCTGCTGGCCCTGCCGGTGGCCGAGATGGTACGGCGGCCGACCGCGCGCCTCGACGAGCTGCTGCTGCAGCTGCACTTCCGGGGTACCGAGGAAAGTGTCGGTGCGGTCCCCAACTTTGCGGACGGCGGCACCCCCACCACTGCGCCGCTGGCGGCCGTTTCCGCTGGGCTGCTAGTCGTAGCGAGCTGGGTGGCGGCGCTCCTGAGCTACACGCACACGGGATAGGGCGGGCTGCCCTTGGACCAGGCGGACTTCGATCCTGCCGTACACTGATGATAATTGAAATGGGTTACTTTGCATGCTCACGGAGCGCGACCCCTGGGCGGATGAAGATGAAACGGCGCCTGCCATCGGGCTTCCGGGTGTGCGCACGAGACCAACGGTGACGGTGTGAGAACGGGCCTGAAGATAGCAGTTAGTCTCCTCGTCGCCGTCGTTGCGTTCACGGCCGTAGCGCTGTTTGCTTTCTCCGGGCTGTTCGATCTGGTCGAGGGCGCGTTCTTCCAGCCTCGGGTGCAGCAACGCTCTGCCGAACGCGCATCGACGCTTGTCGATGCGATCGACGAGTGTCACCGAGTCAACGTCGAGCGCTACCAGTCGGTGCTGACCGCATCCCACGTCGTGTCGGCGTTCCTCTCCAATCAGAGTCGAGAGAGTATCGTCGCTCGCCGCAACGCTTTCGATCGCCTCCACGCCGAGTTCCCGAGCCTGCTGTTCGTGCGGTTCGTTGGCACCGGCGGCGACACACTTCACTACAGCACGCTTCCCACCGACGTCGTTCGCGGCGGCGATTTCGTCCAGACGTACGCAATCCCCCATGACCTGGATGACCCGCCCGCGGCCGCCGCGCTCCACGCCGGCGACGGTGCCCCCCTGGTGCTCGCAGAGCCGGAGCAGAAGCGGTTCCTGTATTCGTTCCCGATTACGGACCAGTTCGGCGTGTTCCGGGGCTCCGGTCTCTTCTACGTGGCGGTTGCGGATGTGGCCAACCACCTGACCAGGGTCCAGGCCGCCGAGTTCCGCCGGCTGGACCTGCTGCCCGGCGGCGTGCTGGTGAACAGTCCCCAACCAACAAGCACCTTCATTGCCGCCACGGTGCAGGCGTGGGCGGCCCGGGATGTCGCGGCGGTCACCAGCCTCCGGGTTGCGGCAGCCGACACCGCCGACGCCGCCGCTGACGGTCGCTTCGTGTTGTTCACCGGCACCGGCGAGTATGGGCGCGTCGGACTCATTATCGCTGCGCAGACTCTTACGATATCGGCATCCATGCGCTGGACGCTGCTGGGAGCGGGGGCCGCAACGCTGTTTCTGCTGGTGTTCCTGCTTCTCAACCTACGCCAGGACCCGGCGGTGGTGCTGGCCGATCGGATCAAGCGCTTCCAGGTCACGTTTCTGCGCGAGTTCCTCGAAGAGCGAGAACGGCTCGACTGGGATGAGTGGCGCAGCGAGCTCGCCGTGCGGAAGGCGGAGGCAAAGACGCGGCTGACCGCCGGTGCTCGCGCATCGAAGGGCGGCGGCGACGAGTCAGAGCGACTGTTCGATCGTAGCTGGGATGAGATCGTGGGGGTGCTTGCTAGCCGCGCCGAGCCGGCACGAGGGCCGGTCACCAACGTTACCGTCAATGCCACCCAGATCGAGCAGATCGAGCAGATCGTGCGCCGCGTGCTCGCCGGGGGAGCGCCGATCGGAACCCTTCCCCCGCCGGCTGACGGCGATCGCGGCGAGCCCGAGGAGGCCGAAGCACTCGAGGAGGTAGCCGAGGCCGAAGAGGTCGAGGAGGTCGAGGCACTCGAGGAGGTAGCCGAGGCCGAAGAGGTCGAGGAGGTCGAGGCACTCGAGCAGGTAGCCGACGCGGAGCCGCCATACATCCCGGGTCCAGGTGCTTTGGTCGAGGAGCTACTGGAAGAGCTTGGCGACGAGGAGGAGCTCGAGACCGAGGAGCTCGACATCGACGAGGCACTCCTCGACGACGCCGCCGACCCTGCTGACGAGGGAGAGCTGGAAGAGCTTGCCGAGGTCGGGTCCATCGAGCCGCTGCCACCGGACCGCCCCCACGAGGATCTGGAGGAGCTCCAAGAGCTCGAAGACGCGGCTGAGCTGGAGGACTTCGCAGCCGTCCCGGCGGCAGATGACACGGCGATGGCTCATTTCGTCGATCGATTGCGCGGCGCTGGCAAGCTCGTCAGCTTCACCCTCGCTGAGCTCGAAGCCGCGGTGAGCGAAGTGCGCGAGAGCGTCGCTCTGGAGGACGGCGTGTATCGGATCAAGCCGGAGGTAGTGGCCTCGAGGGGGCGAACCAAGTCGCTATTCCGGCTGGCCGAGCGGGCGCGCTCGAGGGAGGTCGAGGACCCGTCGGTAGGAGGCCCGCAGGGCATCGGCGATCTGTTTGGTGGCAGCGCCGCCGTCGATTCCCTTTTTGGCGCCGACACGGCCGCCAGAGACCGTCCGGAGCCCCTCTCGAGCCTGCGCGGTGATAGCCGGGAGCGGCGACTCCCAGTGAGTGACGCAGGGCTCGAGCTCGATCAGCTGTTGCGTCAGTACCCGCGCCCAAAGGAAGACACCACCCTGGTCCGC
>CAJWOB010000388.1 GCA_913043885.1 uncultured Spirochaetaceae bacterium
TTCGACCACCTCGAGATCTCCGACGAGCCCGGCTCCTACCACGACGCATAGCGCGCCTGGGTGGCGGCCCGTGCCCCCGACCAGCTGGACCACGTCAGCCTCGGAGAGGCGCCGAGCGCCATCGACTGGAAGCGGGTCATGGACGTCGACGACGGCATCGTCCACCCGGAGGAGCGCTTCCCGCTACGACCGCTTGCCAGCCGCTGCCGCAGCGACCTGACCAACGCCGCCTTCGTTGCCGAGCAGACGATGGAGTTCATCAGCGCCCGCGACAACAACCCGTTCCTGTGCGTGGCCGGATTCTATTCGCCACACAGCCCATGGGTTGCGCCGCAGGAGTTCCTGGACCTCTACGATCCAAATGCCCTGACGCTGCCGGCCCTTCCCCCTGAGCTCGAGGCTCGCCGGGGCGACGGCCGCTTCTCGGACGAGGAGCTGCGCGGCGCCCGCCAGGGGTACTACGCGATGGTGTCCGAGGTCGACCACCACGTCGGCCGCATCCTCGATCACCTGGATGCGCGCGGAATCGCCGAGAACACCGTCGTCGTCTTTACCTCGGATCACGGGGAGTGGCTGGGCGAGCACCTAGACTACGGCAAGGGCTACCCAGGCCACGACCAGGTAACGCGGGTACCGCTGCTGGTGCACCGAGGGTGATCGCAAGTGGAAAATGCTACGCGCGGAGGGCCTCCGCTATCTGGTGGAGTCGTCGGGCGAGGAGGCGCTCTTCGATCTCGAGCGCGACCCGCGGGGCTATGCCGACGTCGCTGCAGATCCGTCCTATGCCGGTCGCCTACAGGAAGCGCGGCTGACACTGTTGCAGCGTCTCCTAGCGCGCGAGCGGCCTGCCCCGTGGCAGTGGCCCTACTGACGGCCGGTTGGGAGTCCACGACGACATGAGCCCCGGAACGGACGGATCGACTGCGAGCTCGGATGTCGAGGTGGCGGTGGCGGAGATCCGCGACGCCGGGTACGCCGTCATCCCGGGGGTGGTTCCCGCCGGTGAAGTAGCGTCGATCTGCGACGAGGTCGTGGCGGCGCAGCTGAGGCATAACGCCGCAGCAGAGGCCGAGTTGGCCAAGATCCGCGCCCGTGGGCATCGCGTCGGCAACGCTGGGGTTGGGCCGCTGAAGCAGGCGCTGAACGCCACGCAGTGCTTCGCCCCCTACCTCGCCGACGAACGCGTGCTCGGGACCGCCACGACGCTGCTTGGCGACTTCGTCCGCATCTCGTGCACGGACACGGTCGTCAATCACCCTGGCTGCGAGCGCGGTTACTGGCACGCCGATTGGCCCTACAACGCTACCAACTCGACGCATGTGTCCGCACCCTACGCGAGCGAGCCGGCGGCGATCATGCATCTGTCGAGCATCTGGATGCTCACCGACTTCAGCACCGAGAACGGTGGCACCCTGTTCGTTCCCGGCAGCCACCGAACCAGCGATAATCCGGCAGGCGAGACCCGCCAGGGGTTTGACCGTGACGGACCCCACCCAGACGAGCGCCAGGCGACAGGCACCGTCGGCAGCGTCCTGTTGTACGACAGTCGGATGTGGCACGCGGTGGCGCCGAACATCACCGACGAGCCACGCGTTGCCCTTATCGTTCGCTACGCACCGTGGTGGCTCAACCTCACTCCGAGCCTGCGCGGCACCCGAGATCATGAACGCATGGTGCTGGCCACCGGCGGCAAGAACTACGACCAGATCCCGGTGCGCCGGGACGTGTACGAGTCACTGTCCGAAGAGGTCAAGCAGCTGTACCACCACTTCGTCGTCGACTGATCTCGGAGTCGCAGACCGCTGAGCAGGCGCGTCGCGCGTCCGTCGGTGGCGGTGTAGCGTTGTCGCCGGCGGTGAGACGATAGATGACTCGTAGGATACGGATGGGCATGGTCGGTGGCGGCCGCGACGCGTTTATCGGCGCGGTGCATCGCATGGCCGCCGCGCTCGACGGTCACATCGAGCTGGTGTGTGGCGCCTTCAGTAGCGATCCGGCCAAGTCGCGGGCATCGGGCGCCGACCTCTACCTACCCCCGGAGCGCGTCTACGACAGCTACCCGGAGATGTTCGAGCGCGAGTCCGAGCTGCCAGACGGCGAGCGGATGGACTTCGTCTCGATCGTCACGCCCAACCACGTGCACTTCCCGGTCGCCAGCGCCGCGCTCGAAGCGGGGTTCCACGTGATGAGCGACAAGCCGATGACCTTCGATCTCGACGAAGCCAAGCGGCTGCAGGCGCTGGGGGCACACACCGGCCTGCAGTTTGGGCTGACCCACAACTACACCGGCTACCCCATGGTGAAGGAGGCCCGACACATGGTGCGCAGCGGGCAGCTCGGAACGGTGCGCAAGGTGGTGGTCGAGTACCCCCAGGGGTGGCTGGCCAAGCTCGAGGAAGCGAGCGGGGCGAACAAGCAGGCCGATTGGCGCACCGACCCAGCTCGAGCCGGAGCCAGCAGCTGTATCGGCGACATCGGCACCCATGCGGAGAACCTGATGGAGTACGTCACCGGCCTGCAGATCACCGAGCTGTGCGCCGACCTCACCACGTTTGTACGCGGCCGCAAGCTGGAGGACGACGGTAACGTTCTGGTGCGTCTCGAGGGTGGCGCCCGCGGTGTTCTCTACGCCAGCCAGGTGTCGGCCGGGGAAGAGAATCCCCTCTCCATCCGCGTGTACGGCGAAGCCGGCGGCATCGAGTGGCGCCAGGAGGAGCCCAACACGCTGCTGGTGCGTACCAGCGACGGACACGCCCAGCGGCGACGCACCGGCTACGGTGCGCTATCGCAGGCGAGCGCTGACCACACCCGCCTGCCGGCGGGGCACCCGGAGGGATTCGTGGAGGCGTTCGCCAACCTCTATCGCAACTATGCGCTTGCGCTGCAGGCGCGGCTCGCCGGCGAGACGCCGCGGGCAGACCTCGACTTTCCCACCGTGGAGGACGGCGTCCGCGGTATGGCGTTTATCGCCGCCTGCGTCGCCAGCTCGGCCAGCGATCAGAAGTGGCAGCACGTCGAGCTCTGACGTCTCCGCTAGTTAGACG
>CAJWOB010000389.1 GCA_913043885.1 uncultured Spirochaetaceae bacterium
CGCCACGTTGAACCTGCACTTCTCCCTCCGGGAGAAGCGATTCGCCAGCACCCTTATCGGCTTCTCGCGGCCGGGTCGGGTCGAGCAGAACCTGGCCGCCTACGCGGCGACCGTAGACGATGCAGTATGGGACGACCTGCAGTCCGACCTAGGCGTGCCCGTCGAAGGGTAGCCGCGCCTGGCGCAGCCAGCGTCTCAGAATGCCTCGCCGCCCGATTCCGGTGGCGGCTCCAGCTGGTCGATGAATGCAGCGATTTCGGGCCAGATCTCCTCTGGCACCTCGGCGGTGGCGTGGCGGACGTTGGCCTCGAGCTCAGCGACGGTGCGCGGGCCGACCAAGGTGGCGCCGATGCGGCTATCGCGGATGCTCCACTGCACCGCCAGTGCCCCCACCTCGACGCCACGCTCCGTGCTCCAGCGGTAGATCTGCCGCGCCCGCTCGAGATCCGGCGAGTCGCCGAAGCGCTCGACGGTGGCAGCGTCGTCCAGATCGATCCCGGCAAGAAGGCCGGCCTGGTAGGGTGAGCCGTTGATGATACCCACGCCGGCGCCGACGGCCCGGTCGAACAGAGGCCCAAGGGACTGCCGAATCGGGTGGTAGTCGTAGGAGGGCAGCATGATGTCGGCACGACCGCTTTCGATGAAGGTCCGTTGCCGGCTGTGGCTCCTGTTACCAAGGCCGATAGCCCGCACCTCGCCGGTATCGCGTAGCGACTCCAGCACCTCGAGGGCGCCACCTGGGCCCATGATGGTCTCCATGTGCTCGTCGGACTGGGGGTCGTGGACGAGCAGGATGTCGATGGGACCGAGCAGGCGCCGGCTGTTCTCATAGCACCAACGCACATCGTCGGCACCGAATTGATAGAGCCGGTCGGGGTGGGAGCCCACCTTGGTCGAAAGGGTCAGCGATGCGCGCGTCTCGGCGTCCAGGGTGGCCAGTGCCGCACCCAGATGCTCCTCGGACTCGCAGGCGCCGTAACCCGGCGAGGTGTCGAAGTAGCGGACCCCCAGCGCGATGGCGCGTTGGACCAGGCGGATCGCCTCGTCGCGCCGGCGAGCGGGATCGTCGTCGTCCAGCAGGAGTCCGATGTGGCCGCCGACGCCAAGCACCGTCGCCTCGACCCGGCTGCGCCCCAGGGTCCGTCGTGGTAGCTCGCTGCCGCTCATGCTCGCGTTGATGCGCTGGCCGGGCCGAACCGCATCGAGTACAAGTCGGCGTCCTTCATGTCGAACCTGACCTTCACTGGGCGCCCCACCAGCTTCGATACGTCGGCCGACTCACCCCAGCGGACCACCCGCTCGATCTCGTCGCCGACGATCAGCTCGCAGTCGCCGGCCCCAAACCCGTCGATCGGTCGGCCGTCCTCCTCCTGCAGCTCGACCCGAACGTGGCCGCCGGCGCCGGTCGCGTAGTTGATCTCCAGCTGCGCGCCGTCGAAGCGTAGCAGCTTGGTGGTCGCCTCGCCGCCGGCATAGGGAGCGCGAATCGACGCGAATCCGTCCAGACGCAGCGTCAGGTGTTCCAGGTACTTTTCCGGCTGGGCGTTGTGGCGGTCGACGTAGATCGACATCTCCTCCGGGCCCGTCTGCACCACACCGAGCGTGGCGTAGTTGCAGCGGGAGCCCCAGTTGCGCCGATCGAGGCCGGGCCGCACGAACCCCTGCATGAAGGTACGGTCGTAGACCGTCCCGCCCCGGCTGGTCATCAACAGCGTCTCGGCACAGTCCTGCCAGTAGCCCACACCCTTGTGGTGGCCGTAGCCGTAGCGCTCGCCCTCTTCGTCACTCAGGATCTTGCGTTCGCTCATGAAGCGTGCCGGCAGGGAGATGTAGATGTGGGGCGCGCGGAAGTAGGGGGTGGTCTGGTTGACGTAGAGATGCTCGTCGGCGGTGTCGCCGAGATCCATGAGCTCGCGCTCGCTCCAGGTCAGGAAGTCCGCTGACACCGACCTGGCGATCTTGCGCACGCCGTCCCGGAACGCGCGGAAATAGCAGACGTAGCAACCCTCGTGCTCCGACCAGAACGCCAGGTTCTGCGAGTCATAGCGGTACTCCTCCTCCACGGAAGGAATCAAGGGCTCGTCCCGAATCTGACTCCAGTGGATCCCGTCAGCCGACGTGAACCCCAGCAACCCCGAGCTCTGCAGCCCGGCGAGGGCCTTGAATCGCTCGTCAGCGGCAACTCCGGGCCTGGTGTCGATGAAGGGGCTGAAGTTGTGAGTGGCCGTTCCGCCGTCGGCCAGGATGACATTGTTGTCGCTACTGCCGTCGACCTCGCACATGCCGTAGCGTGGCTTGGTGAACTCCCGACCGTCGGCGCTCACCGCGCGGCAGGTAACCGCCTCCCTCGGCGGATCGGCGGACTCGTCCATATTGCCGCGGTAGTACAACAGGTAGGTGTCGCCGTCGCGGATGACCGTGTTGTAGCCGCAGAACTGCCCCTCCCAGGGCTCGTCGAACCGAATCGCAACGCCGCCTGGCCGCGGCTCCTTGAGATCGAGTGCGACGTTGTCCAGCTTGTCGATAAGCGCGTGATCGACGAACAGCTCCCGTCGGTCGCCGATGTCCACCGTCATACGGCGATAGCCTCCAACCACGCGTCCGTTATCTCGAGCCCGAAGCCGGGCGCGTCGCTGGGCGTCAGCTGGCCGTCCTCGATGACCGCTGAGCCCGGCAGCATGTTGTTGTCGGCCAGCGGCACCCCGCGCGGCGAGACGCCACCGGAACGCTCACCCCACGTGACCGCCGGCATGGCAACGGCGACGTGCTGTCCATATGCGAAGTTCATGCCGCCGTGGGGAGCCACGGCGATCCCGGCCGCCTCAGCGATGTGGCAGATGCGGATCATCGCCGATATCCCGCCACACCACAGGACGTCTGGCTGGAAGTAGTCGACCAGTCGCTCCTCGACGGCAGCGAGAAAGGGGCGCGGCAGGTACCAGTGCTCGCCGGTGGCAAGGGGTTGTCCCGGCAGCCGTTTCCGCACCTCCCGAAACCCGGCCATATCATCCGGGAGCAGGTAGTCCTCGATCCA
>CAJWOB010000390.1 GCA_913043885.1 uncultured Spirochaetaceae bacterium
CCGCCGCCGCCGCCGCCACCGCCGCGCTGCAGCTGCTTGCGCCGCAACAGCGCGATCGCGGCCGCCACGATGCTCAGGAGGGCGATGGCTACCTCGAGCGGGTTGGTGGGGGCCGCCGGCAGCCCGATCCACTCGGCAACGCCGAGCAACACCCAGCCGCATGCGGGCGCACCGATCAGCGCGGTCTCGATCACCCTGCCGCCCTCTCGCATGCCCCATCGTTGCAGCGGGGCGGGTACTGTCAACCCCGCCGATTCGGCCGGCTCGCGCGCTACTATGGAAGCATGGGTCGGGACACAGAGGTCCAGATCCGGCGACCGAGCGTCCAGCGGGTCGGCACTCTGATCAGTGCCGCCCTGGAGGTAGCAGATCATGCGCTGCTGCTGATAACCGACGGGCAGCTGCGCTGGAGCACCCCGCCCCGTACCCAGACGCTGGCCGGCACGCATGCCCTCATCGTCCCGCCGGCGGGGGGCGGCGGGACGGCACTCGCTGCGGTGCGGGCCCAGCAGATCCTTCGCGTCGCCATGGGATTCCCGCTGCTGGAGCAGGTGGCGGCCGCGCTGTGGGACGACGAGGCGATGCGGGCGTTCGGCATAGAGCCGGACGCGCCGGCCAAAGCACCCACGCTGGTTCCGCTAACGGCAGAGCAAGCTGCCCACGCCCGCAGCCATCTGCGCGCCATCGACAGCGAGGAGGGCGAACGTCGGCCGGGTTGGCAGGCGATGGCACGTCTCAGGCTCGGGCAGCTGCTGCTGGCGATCCACCACGCCCACCTGGCGACCGCGGGGGCGGACCTCGCTCGCTCGACCGGCGTGATCCGTGACGACGTCCGTGCGGTAGTGGACTACATCCGTGCCAACTACACCAAGCGGTTCAGCCTCGCCGAGCTGGCCGCGCGGTGTGGCCTGTCGCCCGCCTACTTCTCACGGGCGTTCTCCGTCGCTACCGGCGTGCCGGTGTTCACCTTCATTGCACGGGTCCGTGTGCAGAAGGCCTGTCAGCTGCTTGCCCGTAACCACCTGCCGGTCGCCGACATCGCCGCCACCGTCGGCTACGCCAACGTCTCCCACTTCAACCGCTCGTTCCGTCGGCTGATGCTGACCGCCCCCCGCGACTACCGCCGCAGCGCGCAGCAGTAAGCCGCTCACCTCCCCAGGCGCACCGCATGCGACGGTTCGTATCGATCGGCAGACACGATCGTGTCAGTGGTCCCCGCGGTTGGGTGCAGGTTGTATCCATGGAAGACCTGTAGGAGCTGATTGCCGGCGCACCGCGCGCCGATGCCGTAACGCTGGCAACGCGGGTGGTGGTAGAGCGCGGTCGCGCCACGGCAGCACAGCTTGCGGAGATCGGGGCCGGGGAACCGCTTCGGCTTCGCGAAGCGAGGGCGTGCTGCGAGTTGGAGATCGGTGGCCAGGTGGTGGCGCGGGGTCGGATCGAGCGCCGTCGTGGCGTCAACCAGTTCGTGTGTGAGGAGGTGGTATGAGCGACGCGCTGCGCAACGTGGAGGTGCCGATCGAGGTGGTGCTCGGTGGTGCCCGACTCACCCTCACCAAGTTCGCCGGCCTGCGCGCTGGGTCGATCGTCGAGCTGGACCATCTGGCCGGTGACCCGGTGGTGGTGAAGGCCTCCGGAACCGTGGTGGCCAGAGGCGAGGTGGTCGTTATCGAGGAGAACTTCGGCATCCGGCTCACCAGCGTGGAGGGCGATGGCTCTGGCGGCGAAGGGGATGACGGTGACTGACGGCTCGCTGCGGACCTCCAAAGACCCGCGTCGCATCAAGATCTACGACTTTCGGCGCCCCGATAAGTTCTCCCGAGATCAGATCCGCACCTTCTGGATCATGCATCAGACCTTTGCGCGCCTGGCCTCCGCGTCCCTGACGGCGGCGACGCGGCGGGTCGCCGAGGTCAAGTTGGCATCGGTGGATCAATTGACGTTTGGCGAGTTTCTGGAGTCGCTGCCGGAAGCGCCAGTTCTGCTGAACATCGACATGACGCCGCTTCCAGGTGCCACGCTGCTGGTTCTGGACTCGGTGCTCGCCTATCACCTCGCTGACCTGACGATGGGGGCACCGCCGGAGCTGGCCACGGCCAGTGTCGAGCACACCGCCGACGAGCTGACGCCCACGGATGCCGCCGTGCTTCGTGGGCTGGCGGAGAGGATGCTCGCCGTGACTACAGAGACGTGGAGCGGCCTGGTGTCCCTGGTGCCGCGGTTGGTATCGATCGAGCGGCTGCCGCAATTCGCTCAGATCGTGCCGCCAAACGACATGACCATCCTGGCATCGGTACCGGTGACCGTGGATGACCGCGAGCTGGGCTATCTCGACTTCGCAGTCCCCTACCTCACCATTGAGCGGGTGGCTTCGCGCTTGACGGCCAGGTACTGGTACGGCGCCGCCTTCGCCGCGCGAGGCTCGCGATCCCTCGGCGCGCGCGCTGCCGACGTGGAGTTGGAGGCGGCGGTGTGGCTGCAGGGCGAGCGGCCGACGCTATCCAGAGTCGCCACGCTCCGACCGGGACAGCGCGTCACGCTGGCCGAGCGCGACAAGAAGGTAAAGGCATTCACCGGCTCCAGCGGAGCCGCGCTGCTGTCGCTGCGTGCCGCAGGAGCGGAACCGCAGTGGCGAACCTTCGAGGTGGAATGGCCAGCTGCCTCCACCTCGCTGGACCGCGCGCTGATTGGCGACGGCGCGTCACCCGACGAAGCTGACCCGGTCCAGCTCGCGGTGCGGGAGATCGCCGACAAGATAGAGGGCCGCCTCGACTCGGTGAGCGAAATGCTCGCGGCACTGGCCAGCCGACAGGACGAGCTGGTCGACCAGGTGGCTTTCGCGGACGAGGGCCCGCTGCCGGCGCCGAAGGAGAAGATGTCGGAGACCGACTTCATGATGTGGACATGCTGCGGGAAGGGCATCCACAAAGAGTGCGAGGCGCAGTTCAGGAAGAGCGCGTGCAGCCAGAACTGCCCCATGTGCAGAACTCCAACCGCCAAATCCCATAAAGAGAATCACAAACGGGCTCTTAGC
>CAJWOB010000391.1 GCA_913043885.1 uncultured Spirochaetaceae bacterium
TGGGGTCGGCGAAGGCGGTAGCGCTCAGATCGATGCGGTCCGCGTGCTGCCGGGCAAGCAGGTTGTACTGGCGGAGCGCGTTCTCGTAGAACGGATCGAGAGCCACTACCTGCGAGTAGAACGCCTGCGCCTGGAACCAGTTGCCGTTGCGCTGCTGCGCCAGGCCCATCCGATATAGCGCGTCAATGTTCAGCGGCTCGATGCCCAGCACATATTCGTACTGCTGCACCGCCCGTGGCAGATCCTCGACGCCCATGTAGAAGTCGCCGAGATCGTTGTGGAGCAGGAACGTGGTCGCTCTGCAGCTGGTACATGGCCCGCACCAGCGCGTCCTCGAGCAGGGCGTGCAGCGCGTCGGCGTCGCTCATCAGTTGGCGCTCCAGTGCCACGGCGCCGTCGGCGCGGTCCGTCAGCCGCTCTCCCATCTGCTCGATCTCCGTGTCCAGGTCGGCTAGCAGGATGACCGGCAACGGTTCGGGCTCGCTGAGCAACCGCTCGGCGGACTGGCCGAGCTCGAGCAGATGCGGCGCGTAGGTCCGTAGCTCCAGATCGGAGGACGCCCGGCCGATCTCCTCGGCGAGCGTGTCGCTGTCCGACCACAGCGCGACCTGAGTGCGCGCATACCGGCACTCCACCGGGCCACTGCCGTCGGCATCACAGGCGGCAGCCCGCTCGCTGGCCTGGGTGTAGGAGCGGTCGCTGAGATACAGCTTGGCCAGGACGTGGTCGGCCAACGTCTGGCCGCCGGCGGCGTTTTCGCTCAGCTCGCTGATGGTAGCCGCCTTGCGCCACGTCCATCCGGTGGCCGCGGTGTTCGGCACGGTGGTCCTGTGCGCGCGACTGCGGGTGTTCGACCGGCTGATCTTTCCTCGCTCGGCGTTCAGCTGAGCTGCAGCGCGGCTAGTCTCCGCCGCCGGTGGGGTCGTGCCACCCGCGCCCGGGCGGCACGCTCCCCGGGGCTGGACCACCGGCGCCCCACTCGGCCACCAATGCCTGCAGCCGCTCGACGGTATCCGTGGCGACGCGGGCATGCCAGCGGCCGCCCTGCGCATACCCCAGGTGCAGCCGCCAGCGCCCATCTCCAAGCCACTCCGCCCAGGCACCGACCGCCTGGGCGCAGCCGCCCCCCAACGCGGCCAGACACGCCCGCTCCAGCGCTACCGCTTGCCGGGTAGGCGCGTGGTCGATCGCCGCAACCACGCCACGCACCGGGGAGCCGGCGGCTACCTGCAGCGCCAGGGCTCCCTGTGCGGGCGCCGGGTGCCAGGACTGTGGCGGCAGAGGTATCGCCCTCATGCCATCGAGGAGCGGGGTGGGTGGGTGGTCGTCGCGGCCCAGGTCGGCCGGCGCTTCGCCGTGGTGTAGACGATCGAGCCCGGCAGCCGCGAGCACTATCGCCGGCGGCTTGCCGTCGCGACAGTGGGCGATCCGGGTGCCGACGTTGCCCCGCACCTGCTCGGCCACTACGTGCGGCGCGTAGTGCGCGAGCAATGCGCTGCGCCGCGGCGAGCTGGTTCCGACGCGGGTGGCGGGCGGCATCGCACCCAGCGCGGCCAGTCCCGCCGCGGCGCGGTCGCCGGCCATGGAGGCGGCCTGAGTGATCCCCACCACGAGCACGTCGGCCGGGTTGGCCCGCGGCAATACCCCTGCCACTACCGCGTTCGGATGCGTGGCGCTGGGTAGGTCCTTGTAGGAGTGGACGGCAATGTCCGCCTCGCCAGCGAGCAGCGCCGCCTCGATCTCGGTCTCGCCACTCTCGACCGCGCCGCCCGGCAGGGCGATCTGGCCGCGGTGGGCGGCTAGCGCTTGCGACCGCTGCTGCAGGATGACGCTCCAGCCGGCATCGCGTTCCACCAGGGCGAGCAGAACGGCGGCGCCGCGCAGCCGGTGGGCGGCCCGCTCGTCGTCCCGCACCCGCGGCCGGTGCGTCTCGGCCAGTGCCGCTCGCATCTCCGCGACGGTCATGGTCATCCGGGCTCGCGCGCCAGGGTCAGCGGTCAGCTATCAGCCATCGGCTGCCTTGGCGCACCCGTCGTCACCCACGGTCGCGAACCGCATCGTGGTCGAGTGCTCGAAGGCAAGCAGCCAGTGCTCGGCGATCGCTTCGGCGACCAGCGTCTGCTTGGTCTCCAGAGTCTGCGCTGGGTACAGGTCGTAGGCCATGATCCAGGCCGATCGCAGGTGGTGTTCGGTCGGCAGGAGGTCGGCCACGAAGCACACCCGGCGGTCGCCCGCGTCGACGGTGACCACGTGGTGGCCGGCGGTGTGTCCTGGCGCGTGGCGGGCACGCACGCCAGGTAGCAGCTCCTCGTCGTGGAAGGTGTCGACTTGGTTGGTAGCGGCTACCGACTCCCAGGTATGGGGCCAGTAGCTGCCCTGGCTGCGGCCGTCGGGGACCTTGGCGTTGGCCAGCTCCACTTCCGGCATCAGGAAGCGGGCGTTGGGGAATGCCGGCTGCCAGTCGGCATCGGGCGACGAACGCACGCAGTTGCCGGCGGCGTGGTCGAAGTGCAGGTGAGTGAGGATGACGTGGGTCACCTGCTCTGGTGTGACGCCCGCGCCGGCAAGCGCCGGCACGATCCCGGCCGCGAGGTCGGCGCCGTAGCGGTCGACGAACACCTCGTCGTAGTGCTGACCGATGCCGGTGTCGACGACTACGGTCGCGTCCGGCCGCCGAATCAGCATGCAGTTGAGCCCCATGGTAATGCGGTTGCGGTCGTCGGCCGGGCAGGCCCGGTGCCACAGCACCTTCGGCACCACGCCGAACATCGCCCCGCCATCGAGCAGGAAGGTGCCGGTATCCAGAAGGTCGATAGAGGTGTCGCCGAGTTGCATCGCCACCGTGGATGGGACGGAGTATAGTCGCCGGGATGGCATTCGGCGTTGGCGACTACCGCTACGAGGTGGTGGAAGGGTGGGGAGCCGCTCACCCGCTCGGCATCGTCTCCGCGCAGGCAGTGGACGCGACCGGGAAGGTGTACGTCGTCGACCGCGAGCCCAATCACGAGGTGGCGGTGTTCGACCGGGACGGC
>CAJWOB010000392.1 GCA_913043885.1 uncultured Spirochaetaceae bacterium
TGGCGCGCCCGCCGCAAAATGCGCGCACATGATGAAGGCGCACAATAATTGCAGCCGCGCGCGGCGGCGCGCCGCCGACATTTGTGGCTCGAACACCCGCTCCGGCTGCCACAGCTCCTGGACCGCAGCCAGATCGGGCCACACACCGGCGGTGAGTCCGGCCAGTGAGGCGGCGCCCCAGGCCGTGGTCTCCAGCATCTGCGGCCTGACGATATGGACGTCCAGCAAATCTGCCTGGGTCTGCATCAGGAGATCGTTGACGGCCGCACCGCCATCCACCCGCAGCTCGCCGATGGCGCCGCCGAGGTCGGCCGCCAGGGCACCGACCACGTCGGCCACCTGCAGCGCGATACCGTCGAGCCCCGCCCTGGCCAGATGCGCCGCCGTGGTACCACGGGTGATGCCGGTGATGGTGCCACGTGCCAGCGGATCCCAGTAGGGCGCGCCAAGCCCGGTGAGCGCCGGCACGACGGTAACGCCCCCCGCGTCCGGCACACTCCCGGCGAGGGCCTCGATCGCGGCGGCGTCGGAGATCAAGCCGAGACCGTCGCGCATCCACTGCACTAGCGCGCCGCCGACGAACACGCTGCCCTCCAATGCGAAGGTGCGCGCCGCAGTCCGCTCCCTCTGCTCCTCGCCGCCGGTCGCCAACGCCACCGTGGTCAACAGCCCACTCACCGATTGGCGCGCCTCGTCGCCGGTGTGCGCCAGCAAGAAGCAGCCGGTACCGTAGGTGCACTTGGTCTGCCCAGCAGCGGTGATGGCCTGCCCAAAGGTAGCCGCCTGTTGGTCACCGATGCGGGCGGCCATGGCCAGCGGCGTGTCGAACAGCGTCGTGGCCTCTCCCACTACCTCGCCGGAGCCGGTTACCCGCGGCAGCAGCGCCGGCGGGATACGGAAGGTCTCGAGCAACTCCTCGCTCCATTGACCGGTGTGAAGGTCAAATAGGAGCGTGCGGCTGGCGTTGGTGGCGTCGGTAGCGTGCACCGCCCCGCCCGACAGCTGCCACTGCAGCCAGCAGTCGACGGTGCCGCAGGCCAGCTCCCCACGCTCGGCGCGGCTTCGCGCATCTTCCACGTGGTCGAGGATCCAGGCCAACTTCGATGCGGAGAAGTAGGGGTCGAGGAGCAGGCCAGTACGGTCGCGCACCCGCGCCTCGTGCCCCGCCTCTCGTAGCAGGTCGAGCGCTTCGGCGGTGCGCCGATCCTGCCACACGATGGCAGGCCGAATCGGCTCGCCGGTGGCACGGTCCCACACCACCACCGTTTCCCGCTGGTTGGCGATGCCGAGGGCGGCGATCTGCGTCGGGGCCACGCCGGCAGAGGCAACCGCCTCGAGCGCCACCGCACGCTGGGTCTGCCAGATGTCGGCTGCATCCTGCTCCACCCAACCCGGGTGGGGAAACTGCGAGGGGACCGGGCGCTGGGCGTGCGCAGCGACGGTGCCGTCCTGGTCGAACAACAACGCCCGCGAGCTGGACGTGCCCTGATCGAGCGCCAGCACGTACGCCAACGCCCGCGACGCTACCACCGGCCCCCGGCGCCGACAACCTCGAGGCTGCCCCTCGATGGCAGCGACCTGTGACGCACGGTATGTTGGAGCCGGAGACGAGATGGCAAAAGTACGAGTCGGATTCAATGGAATGGGACGCATCGGCAAGAACGTCATGCGGGTTATCGCGACCAAGCTGAGCGACCGGTTCGAGATCGTCGCCGGAAACGACCTGGTAGCAGCCGCCGATATCGCGGCAAGCCTGCCCAAGGACTCGATCTACGGCCGCTTCCCACTCGCCGTCGACCTCGTCGACGCCACCACCCTGCAGGTCGGCGACCACAGGATCTCCCTGTACGGTGAGAAGGACGCTGCCCACGTCCCCTGGGGAGACCATGGCGTCGATATCGTCTTCGAGTGTACCGGCTTCTACTTGAGCACGGAGAAGGCCTCGTCCCACCTGCAAGGTGGGGCCAAGAAGGTGATCGTATCGGCCCCGTGCAACGACGCCACGCCGACCGTAGTGATGGGCGTCAACCACGAGTCCATCCAGCCCGACCAGACGATCGTCTCCAACGCCAGCTGCACCACCAACTGCTTGGCGCCGCTCACCCGGGCGCTGGACATGACCTATCCCATTCAGGCCGGCCTGATGAGCACCACCCATGCCGCAACGGCGACCCAGAAGGTGGCCGACACGTTCGGTGGCGGGAGGAACCGCGCCACCCTCAACAACATCATTCCGGCCAGCACCGGGGCAGCCAAGGCGGTGGGCAAGGTGCTGTCCCACCTCGACGGCAAGCTCAACGGCACCGCGTTGCGCGTGCCCACCGATACCGGCAGTGTGGTGGAGGCCGTCTACCTGGTCGAGGGAGCGGTGGGCAAGGACGACGCGCTGGCGGCGCTACGCGACAACGCCGCCACCATCAACGCATCGACGGAGATGGGGCAGATCATGACGGTGAGCGACTTCTACGAGTGCTCCCGCGACTGTGTCGGCGAGCCATATTCGTCGATGGTCTCCGACGGCGTCCTCGCCGTCCCCAGCGGCGACCATACGCTCATCAAGGCGACCAGCTTCTACGACAACGAGGCCGGGTTCAGCCACCGCATGGCTGAGCTGGCACTACTGATCAGCAGTAACTGAAGGTCCGCCCCCGCCGCGGGGCCCGCTCAGTGAACGGAGAGCGGGACTCGGACCTCGGTGGGGGTCATGCCCCCGTGTCGGCCGCGCATTGGTGTCTTGCCGTCTGGCAGCGGCTGCCGCAGCTCGAACGTCGCCGCCTGCAGGGCGATGCCCACCAGATCGCCAAAGCGACTGCGGGCGAACGAGCTCAGCCGGCCCGGGCCGAATAGCTCGAGCTGGTCCGCTTCGGCCTGCGTAACGAAGGCGAAGTCCGGCTCCGTTCGGGCCAGGTGCTCGCGGACCTCGGCCAGAGCTCCGTCGCGAACGAAGAGATGGGGGGTGCGCGGCTCGCCGCACGGCGCCGCGCGCAGCAGCTGCATCAACGGCGACTCGTTTCCG